>NZ_JBEZIR010000056.1:0-51640 GCF_040651175.1 Kitasatospora sp. NPDC048540 | reverse complement strand
GACATCTCGCTCAACCGCCCGGGAGCCTCGTTCGTTCTGCCCTCACCCCGACCGCCAGGCCATCACCCGATCGGTGCCCACCCTGAAAACGCTCAGTGTTCTGGGTGGCGACCGCGTCGTCCAGCACGGTGGAGTCCAGCGCCCGGCGGTGCTTGCCCTTGAGGACACCGGTGGCCTTGACGACCTCCCGCACGGCCTCGAAGACCCGGTCCGGCCGGGCGGAGCGGGCCAGCCGCCGACGGAAGTGGGCCAGCAGCGAGGGGGCGAACGCGGTGTCGTGGAGGCCCAGCCCGCAGGCGGCCTTTCACCGCAGGTCGCACCGCAGTTCCTGCACTGTCTCGAAGTCCGACAGCCCGTGCAGGGCCTGCAGCGTGACCGCCGCCGCAAGGATCTGCGGGGGCATGCTCGGGCGGCCGTTCGCGGACGGATACATGTCCGCGAACAACGCCGCCGGGAACAACACGCCACGGTGCTCGGCCAGGAACGCGAACACGCTGCCCACCGGGATCAACTCCCGGCACGTCTCCCGGACATCGGGCCCAACTGTGTCCCCGGCCCATTCCCCCATCGCCACGAGACGCAGTCTGGCTCCGCCGCACAGGCGGCGGAGCCAGAACCCAACATCTTCATCAGTCTTCTAGTGTCCGTGCTCGCCGTCGATAGGAGAGCTGTGGACACGCATGTGGACTGGTCCGGAGTCCGGGAACGCGTCATCGCCGTGGAGGAGGCCGAACGGCGGGCGCGTGGCTGTGAGATGTCTGGATTCCCGGTGTTCGAGCCTGTCCTGACACCCGCCGAGATCGCGGAGGTGGAAGCACAGCTCGGCGTCACGCTCCCCGACGAGTACCGCACGTTTGTGGCGGAGGTCGGGGCCGGCGGCCCCGGCCCGGCGCGCCACCTCACGTCGTTGTGCCGGATCGACGGGACATGGGATGGCTCTGGGACGGGGGGTACCACTGGCTGCCGGACTCCGGCGGGCCGTTCGTCGAGACGGAAGGCTGGGCCGACCGGCAGATGGCGACCCTGCGCGCCGCCGGGTACGAGCCCACGACCCGCGATGAGGACGACTACCTGGACGACTACCGCACCGTCTTCGGCGACGCCGGTGACGAGGCCTGGTACCTGGAACGCGGCCGGGGGGCGATCCTCATCAGCGACAATGGCTGCGGGATGACCGGCTGGCTCATCATCGTCGGCCCGCACCGCGGGGAGCTGCGCGACCGGGACTGTGCGACCAACCCGAAATTCACCACACCGGAACGGCGGGCCGCGGCTGTGCGGGTCGGTGGTGGTGGGGTGGGGGGATGTCGGATAGCTGTGGGTGTTTTCCGGCGGGGTATGGCTGTGTATTTCTATGGTTTCGGGTTGAGTTCAAGGGGTTTTCTGGTTTCTGTGGGGCAGACCTTCGGGCAGTGGGTTGCCTCTCGTGTTGCCTTTTTGGCGTGTTGTTGCTGGTCGAGGGCCTGTTTGGGAGTCGGGCGGGCGGGGGTGGGATGGGTGGTGGGGATCACGTGTGATGTGGGTCGTATGGCGTGTGGTGGCCGGGTTCTACGGTAGTCATCCAATCGCTTTCCGGAGTTGTTGCTGGTAGGCGGATTGTCTGGAGTGCGGTGCCGTTCGGGATTTCAGCGCTCTGGTTTGCCCGCGGTGCGGGTGTTGCGTTGTTTGTTCTTGGTCTTGATGGTTGAGCAACGGGCTCGGCCTGGTCGACTACTTCCGGAGGTATGTCATGTCCACTTCATCAAGGTCTGGTTCGCGTGGTCCGATGGGCCGAGGGCGGCGGCGTAGGTCGCTGGCGGCGGGGGGTACGGCGGCCGTGCTGGCGGCGGCGGGTTTCGCTGCCGTGGTGCCCGCGGCTCCGGCGATGGCCGCCACCAGCGGGTGCACCGGTCCCAGTGGCAGCGGCAACGTCACCTGTACTTTCGCCGACCCTGGCCAGAACCAGGTGTTCACGGTCCCGGCAAATATCGCCGAACTCAACGTCACCGCGATCGGCGGACCGGGTGGCGGTTCGGCCGGCGCCTCCGGAGGTACAGGGGCGAAGGTCACCGCGGTCATGCCGGTCACGGTCGGGCAGAAGCTTTACATCGACGTCCCGAGCGCCGCCGTGGCGGGAGGAGGCGGCGGGGCCGCCAACATCAAGAACACGTCCACGACCACGGGTAACAACTACTCCTACTACCACGCGACTTACGACCAGAACGGGTACCCCTCGGCTCCGGCGGCCGGTGCGGTCGATCCGCGGGTGATCGTCGCCGGAGGCGGTGGCGGGGCGGGCACCGGCTCAGCCGGGCCAGGCGCCGGCGGAAACGCGGGCATCAACAGCCTGGCGACTCCTCCTCAATCAACCTACGGCGTAGCAGGAACCTACGGGGACGGCACCTACGGGAATGGCGCTGGCGGTAATAACGGCGCCGATCTCAATGAGGGCTGCACCCCTTACGGGGGTGGCGGCGGGCCGTTGGTCCAGCGCCCCACCGGCGACGGCACGGCGAACGGCTCGCCCGGGATCCCCGGTCGAGGCGGCGCCGGCAGCACCTGCAGCAGTCTGTCGGGTGGCTCGGGAGGCGACGGCTGGGTCGGCGGTGACGGCGGCCGCTCCGGGGTTATTGACGGTGGTGGTGGTGGCGGTGGCGGCTCGAGCTACGCGCTGGGCAGCGCGGCCAAGAACGTCAGTATCACCACCGACACCGCTCGCGAGGCGCCGCAGGTGGTTATCTCGTACACCTACAAGCCCTACTCCGTCACCCGCAATGCCGACGGTACGTGGGGCGATTGGACGGCAGCCCCTCTGACCGGTCTTCCCCAGAATGGCATGCCCACCCAGGTATCAGCCACCGGTATGGACGACGGCTCCACCCAGTACGTCGCCAAGGGCACCGACGGGAACTTCTACCTCGCCCTCCACAACAGCGACGGAACCTGGTCCGGCTGGAACGCCCTCCCCGGTGTCGGCGGCAGCCCCAACTTCGGAGGCCCCGCCTCCGCCATCACCAACATCGGAAGCGGCAACTCCGTGGTCACCGCCGTCGGCCTGGACGGCAAGGTCTGGTACAACGAACGCTACGGCCCGAACAGCAGCCCCCACAACAATGGCGACTGGTCCGGCTGGACCTCACTCTCCCTCCCCAACGGAGCCACCGCCACCAAGGTCGCCACCAGCATGGACGGCCTGAGCCGCTTCTACATCATGGCGACCGGCACCACCACCGCCGGCGGAGTCACCACCACCAGCACCTACTTCAGCAGCAACCTCGGCGCCTTCAGCCAACTCGCCGGCCTCCCCACCAACTCCCCCACCGGTGACATCGCCCTCGCCGGCACCAGAACCACCAACGGCAACGGAACCCAGATGGCCGTCATCGACAGCATGGGCCAGATCTGGCACCAGATGCTCAAGCCCGACGGCACCTACACCGGATGGGCCAAGCCCGCCCAGCCCACCGGTGGCGCAACCCACCTCGCAGCCGTCGGCATGACCAACGGCGACGCCCAGTTCATCGCCACCAGCAGCAACGGCACCGTCTACCACAACATCCGCTACGGCCCGAACAGCAGCCCCCACAGCGACGGCAGCTGGTCCGGCTGGGGCGCCCCGGCCGGCCTCAACCACACCGGCACCTTCAAGGCCGGCCAGGTCGCCATCGCCGACACCGGCAACAACACCACCCAGACCATCGCCACCGCCACCAACTGACCCACCAACAGACCACAACGCATCCCCGGCACTCCTCACCGAGATCAAGAAGGCACCCCAGGCGGGCCCTCCCCACACGGGAGGGCCCGCCCCACGCGTAGACGCACAACACTCACTCCACACGCAGGTACACAAGAACCGACCCGGGGCCAGGACACGATCCAGGTAGCGGATCGTGATGGCGATCTTCTTCACCGCCGTCCGGTGCCGCACCTGCCGGTCCAGCTTGTCCAGGACCCGCAACGACACGACCAGGCGGACCGGACGACGTCCTCGCCCTGCGCGCGCCCGCGCTGCTGATCGTCCGCTGGGTGGGCTCAAGGAGTGTCGGACGGCGGCGCGGCCGGTGCCCGCCTTGCCGTTCCCGGCAGGGGCGATCCTGCGGCCCGTCACCTGTGGCACTGCTCGGGTGAACAGGGCCGGTCCGTGCCGGTTCTCCTGGTCACCTGCGGCGCCGTCGGCGTCTCGATCTGTCTGGCCGCTCTGCGCGCCCTGGCCGGGCGCTGTTCTGGGCGTGTGCTTCCTGTAGTGGAGGCCGGGAGCGAGGGTGGGCGATGGCGCCTGAGCCGAGGCGCCGGCCCGGCGGTAGGCCCTGGTCCCCTCGGGGTCAGGGCCTTCGCATTGTCGGGGTTTCAGCTGCCGGGGGCGGCTGGCTGGGTTCGTCCGGGTCGGGCGGGGGTGCCGTGTCGAGGTTCGTGATCCGTCATCACCGGACGCACAATGAGTTACCGATTGTGCTCTCCGTGACGGCCGGTCGGTCGGTTTCCCTGGCTTGCCGTGCCTGTGTACACCGACCGGAAGGATGACTTCGCGTGGCCGTCCGCCGCCCCTTCACCCGGGCGCCGTCTGTGTCCTGTTCCTCGATGTGCTCGCCGGGCCGTTCGGCCCGGCGGCCGGCGCCGCCGAGCCCGAGCCCGTGTCCGAGCCCGGGCAGTTCGGTGTCGTCGCGCTCGACGCCCTGGCCTACCTGGGCCCGGATTCGGTTCGGGCGCGGGTGTCCTACAGCTGTGTGGAGGACTCCGGGACCGCACTGACCGTCGCCTTCGAGCAGGAGCGCGCCGACGGCCTGGAGGCGGCCGGGAACGCCACGACCGACCAGGTCGTCTGCGACGGGCTGACCCGCAGCGTCACCCTCGATGTGGTGCGCAGCGAGGGCGGCGCCGAGTTCACCGACCCGGCCGTCGGCTGGGCGTCCGTCACACTGGCCGGCGACGAGGAGCCGGTCGCCGAGGAGGGGTTCGACGTCGGTCGTGAGGGCCGTTCGCTGGGGCGGAGCAACACCCGTTACCGGTGGAAGCGGGCCGTGATCCCCTACGAGATCGACCCGGCGCTGGCCGCCGACAAGTCGGAGGAGGTCAGGGCGGCGATGGCGCACTGGAGTTCGCGGACGCCCGTGGTCTTCGTCGCCCGCACGGCGGACAACGCCAGGTTCTACCCGGATTACGTGTCCTTCCGGCCCACGCGAGCAGCTGCAACTCGTACGTGGGGCGGATCGGCGGCGAGCAGGCCGTCAACATCCCCACCTGGTGCACGACCGGCAGCATCATCCACGAGGTCGGCCACGCGGTGGGTCTGTGGCACGAGCAGTCCCGGCCCGACCGCGACAGCAACGTCAAGATCGACCTCACACCCGTGAAGGAGTCCTCGCGGCACAACTTCGCCAAGCGCGACGACGGCACCTTTGACACCGCCTACGACTTCGGGTCGATCATGCACTACGGGCCGAAGGCGTTCTCCGGCAACGGCGCGGACACGATCACGCCGCTCAAGCCGCTTCCCCCCGGTACCGTGATGGGCCAGCGCGAGGGCCTGTCGGAGGGTGACATCCAGGCCGTCGCCGCCATGTACCGGTAGCGGCCGCGCCGCGCCCGCCCCACCGCCGGCACTGCAGCGCCGGCTCGGCGCACGTCCGCCCGGACCTGACCCGGGGCGACGTCTTCCATACCGGCGTCACCCTGGCACCGGTCCGCGAGATCCCCGTGAGCATCACGGGGAACGGCGCGGGAGGCCGGGCGGTGATCAGGTCCGGGTGTGGTGCTCGATGTCCTCCTGGAAGTCGTCCAGGGCCTTCGGGGTGAGGGTGGGGCGGGTGTCGGCGATCGCGGCGAGGAAGTCGTCGGTGGTGGCCGGGGTCCCGGTGCGGTGTGTGATTTCGCGTTCGAAGGCGTGTTGGGCGCCTTTGCGGGCGGCGTACTCGATGTCGGCGGGGGTGAACATCTCGCTGGCGGTGACCAGTTGGCCGACCTCGATGACCGGGGCGGTGGGGCCGAGGTAGCGGCGCCAGATCGCCTCGCGGGCAGCGGGGTCGGGCGGGCCGACCGGGATGATGTAGTCGAACCTGCCCGGGCGCAGGAACGCCGGGTCCAGGGTGCGCAGGGAGTTGGTGGCGCAGACGAGCAGCCGGTTGTCGTGGTCGCGGAACGCGGGGATGAGTTTGAGGAGTTCGTTGGTGACGCCGTGTCCGGGGTCGACCGCGTGGCCGGAGCGGGCGGCTGCGATCTCCTCGACCTCGTCGATGAACAACAGGACGCTGTCCAGCTCGGCCAGGTCCGCGAACGCGTCGCGCAGCGAGGCGGCGAGTGCCCCGTCGGAATCGGCGGCCAGACGGGAGGGGAAGAGTTCCACGAACGGCCAGCCGAGGCGGGAGGCGATCGCCTTGGCGAAGGTGGTCTTGCCGGTGCCGGGCGGCCCGAACAGGACGACCGCCTTCGGGGGGCGGACGCCGTAACGCTCGGCGACCTCCGGCTCGGCGAGCGGCAGAACGATGCGTTTCTCGATGGTGTCCTTGGCCTCGAACATGCCCGCCAGCTGCTCCCACAGGCCGCGCGGCAGGACCCGGCCGCCGAGCTGGGCGAGCAGTCCCGCGTCCTGCGCCCCGGCGGGCTCCAGTTTCTCGTAGTAGACCAGACCGTCCAGGCGGCGGTAGCCGGAGTTCTCCAACGCGGTGGTCCCGCTCGAGCCTGGGGTGAGGACCGCGCTGATCCTGCGTACTCCGCGATCGCGCAGCTGCCACTCGACCTGGGCGATCAGGGCACTGCCCAGTCCGCGGTTGCGCCACGCACCGGACAGGGCCGTGATCAAGATCCAGCCACGCTCGCCCTCGACGCGGGCCACGGCCATCCCGACCAGTTCCCCGTCCACCACCGCGACCACCGCGGGCTGGCCCGCACGGGCGGCCGACACGACCTCGGAGACCGGGAACACGGCAACGGACAGGTCGGCCTGCAGACCCTGGTCCCACAACCGGATCGCCTGGTCCAGGTCGTCATCATGGAAGTCCCGCAAGCGCCACACCGACATGACCGCCTCCTCGTCCTGGAACCATGGTGTGCCTGCCACCGGCCGCAACGCCTCCTCTCGGACCCCACGACCGGCGCCGGGGCCGGCCCGCATCCCGGCGGGGAGCGTCTTCGTCGACCATTGGCGGGCGTAGGCCCTGAGCCTGGATGCCGGCCGCTCGGCGCCAGTCGTACCGCGGTCGGCCTCCACGAACGCCCACAGCCGCACCGTGCCCCGACACCTGCGGGCCGGGGGCGTAGCAGTGGAGCAGCCGTCGGGGCGCACCGTCCCCTCCCGTCCCTCGGCGCAGCGGTGGTCCCGTCCCTCGGGTCGGCCAGGCGGGGGCGCCGGCCGTCACGCGCATGAGCATCCGGGCGATCGGCGGGTGGCCGTCTGCGAGGCCTGGAGATCGCGGATGGTCACGTCCGCTGGCGGGCGGCCTGCTCGCCGGTGTCGGCCAGGACGAACAGCAGCCGCGGGAGGACGGCGTGGTGCTGCCGCCTGGCCGGGGCTCTACGGGCGTGGTCCAGTTCTCGCGTCGGGTCCCGCTGCCCGGTGGCCCGCCGCCGATGGTTTTCGGGGAGTGCCCGACAGGGGACCTGGGGCCGGGGATACTGCGGGCATGGTCTTCTACGTGCTCGCTGCCCTGCTGTTCGTCCTGTTCGCGGCGGACATGCTGATCGGCCTCATCACCCGGGACAGGGGCGAGGGGTCGCGCTGGGAGAAGTGGCAGATCTTCGGCTACGGACCGCTGTTCGTGGCCGTCTGCCTGGCGCTGGCACTGGACGTCTCCCTCGAACCTGGCTGGTCGTGGGCCGCCCGACGTCCCGTTCTCCTCGGACTTCCGGTGGTGGCCGGTGTGTTCGGCATCGGCTGGTTCGTCACCTTTCGGCGCCGCCTGCGCGCGAGGAGGGCCGCCCGCGGGTGTGCGGAGCCGCCGACCTGACGCCTGCGGGTGGCGGGCGGGCCGGTGGCGAACCCCCGGGTGCGAGCGGCCCCTGCACCGCCCGTTCCCGCCCGCCCCTACCGTGGTGCGAGCACTGCGCGGCGTCCGTCAGGGCAGGCACAGCATGTGCGGCGGGCAGAGCTGATTCGGCCGCCAGGTGATGGTGACGGCCCCGTCGGTTCCGTTCGCACCGTCCGCTCCGGCGACGGCCCTGTCGCCGAAGGTGCCGTCGCCGCCGGGGCGGACCTTGTTCCAGGGGTCGCCGGCGTTGCCCGCGTTGCTGTCGAAGATGCCACCCTTGCCGCCTTCACCGCCCGAGCCTCCGGCTCCGCCCGGCCCGCCGTTGCCTCCGGCGCCGTGCTGGGCCGCGCCGCCCTGCCCGGCGGGGCCGTGCTCCCCGCGCAGGCCTCCGGCACCGGGCTTGCGTCCCTTGCCCGCGGCTCCGTCCCGGCCGGCTCCGCCGCTCCTGCCGTCAAGGCCCGGGGCCTTCGTGGGCTGCGCCTCCTTGTAGCCGCAGACCGACTTGCCGTGCCACAGTCCGCCGGTGCCTCCCTTGCCGGGGCTGCTGCTCCCGGCGCCGCCGCCTCCGGGAGCGCCGTTGCTGGTGGTGCCGTTGTCGCCGCCCCGGCCGGGCTGTCCGGCGTGGCCGGCGGTGCCGGGAGCGCCGCCGCGGCCGCCGTCCACGAGGGTCAGGAACTCGGCCGGCCCCGGCAGGTAGTAGAGCGGCCCGCCCGGAAGGCGGGGATCCATGATGAAGGTGTAGGTGCCGTCGGCGCCCGCGGTGGCCGTCCGTCCGTCACTGCCGCGCGTGCCGTCCGTGCCGCCGCCCCAGGCGGTGCCACCGCCCAGGCTGCCGCCGTCGTCGGGATCACCGCCGCCCTCGCCGGCCGCACCCCCGCGGCCGCCCGTACCGCCCCGCCCCACCGTGATCCGCAGGACGGTCCCCGGGTCGACGAAGGCGGTGCAGGTGACATACCCGCCGGAGGCGCCCCCGCCGCCCCCGCCGCCGGCCGAACCGCCCCCGCCTCCTCCGCCACCACCACCGTCGTCCTTGCTGGTGATCCCGATCGAGCCGCCGTTGCCGCCGCCCCCGCCCCCCGAGCCCCCGCCCCCACCGGCACCCCCACCTCCGCCGCCACCACCCGACCAGACCATCAGCGTGATCTCCCCGACGTCCGAAGGGACCGCGAACGTGTGCTCACCGGGACCGAACTGCACGCTGCGCACCTCGGCCGCCTCGGCGGCCCGGGCCGGCAGCGCCACCGCGCCCGGCAGCAGCGCCGCCGACAGACACAGCACCCCGGCCGCCGCGCCCGACCTGCGCAGCCGGGCGGGGCCACCGGACGGTCGGCCGTCGGTGCTGGTGCTGGTGCTGGTGCGGGTGCCGGGGCCGGGGCCGGTGGAGTCGGGGAGCCTGTCCAACCTGGCAGTGCTGGGGTCGGGGGCCATCTCGGGTCCTCTCGTCACGGGCGGGACCGGCCGGGCGCCGGGGGCTGACCGCCACGGGTCAAGGCATATCCGTGCACGAAGAGCTCGGCGGCGGCCGTTCGGCCGTGTGCGGAGACGTCCACCCGACCGAGTGGCCCGGCCCTGGCCCGGCCGGCCGGCCCCGGCCGCGCCGACGGCCCGGTAGGCCTTCCCACCGGGCACCCCCGGCCCGGCTGGCTCCCGTATTGCGGCGCTGGGCGGCGGGGGCCCCGGCGCCGGGTCAGTGGTCGGTCAGTGGTGGGTCAGTGCCGGGTCAGGCTGTCGGGGCATGCTGGTGGCACGCCAGGGGGCCGGTGGGTCCCTGGTCGGGAGAGGTGCCCGGAGCGGTTCATCGGGTGCCTGGCCAGCGATGGCCGAGCAGGGTCCTTCGGGGCCCGCGCAGGTTCGAATCCTGCCCTCTCCGCCTTCCGCCGCCGCGATGCTCCCGGTCGCCGGTGCTCTGCCGTCGCCGTGGTGTGTCCTCCTGCTCACCGCCCGGCCGGCTGCGCCCGGCGTCGTCGCGGCTGTGGCTGGCCGGCCTGGGTGGGTCCGGCGGGTGGTCAGGAATGGTGATGGGGCTCCGAAAACGGCCAGTGGCGTTCCAACTCCCCACTCTGTAGCAGGTCGAACGATGTGGGGAATCAGGTGAGCGGGAATCGGCCGGGCCGCTGGTGAGCGGGTCAGTAGGCTGCGGCCATGTTCGAATATCACGGCTGGATCAACGTTCAGGAGAGCGCCGGCGCCGACGATGAAGACGGCCGTCTGCGGGGGATCGTCGAGGGCATCGAGAGGCGTATCCGGGAGATCGACAGCCCGTATCTGCTTGACCTGCGATGGATGAACGGTCAGGCGTTCGTCCATTTCGGCGGCTTCTGCAACCACCGGCACGCGGAGATCGTGGAGTTCTTCGAGGAGGTCGGTGAGCGGGCTCCGGGTTCGTACGGCCTGCTGCATGTGCGCGACGACGAGGACCCCGCTCGGGGGAACGAGCTCCTCGTCGTCAGGTTGGCCCGAGGGCGGGTGAGCGAGCACTCGGAGCCGCTGCTGTCGCCCTGTATCCCTGTGCTGGAAGATCCGTTCGAGGGATAGGGATCCGAGGCGCTCGGACCCGCCACAGGCGGACGACGCTGGTGCTCCGTTGCGGGATGGTCGGGCGGGCGGCTTCGGGAGTGGCCGGCAGGGCGACGACGCCACGTACCCGTGCCGGTCGAAGGCGCCGATCCGCGCGAACTCGCATGGACGCGGCCGAGGCTACCGCCGCGTCGGCGGGCGGCGCACCACGGGTTTTGCGGCCGGGCGACAGCCTGCTGCTCCAGGCCTGGGCCACCGCCCCGCCCCGTCCGCCGCAGTCCCTCGGCCGCCGCGACCATCTGTCTGCAATCCGTGCCGCGAGGGAGGCACTGAACTTGATCTGGTGCTGTTGGCGTTGGTGTGCGGTACGCGCTGACCGACCAGGCATCCTGAGCCGCCTCACGGGAAACCCCGTCGACCGCGTGGGCGAGGCTGTCTAGGCTGCACTGCGTGATTCCCGCACTGCGCGTCCGCCGACTCTTCCACACCGTGGAGGAGTACCAGGGTGTGGACGTCTTCCTCACCGTAGTGGATCCGTGGCTGGACGAGCACGCCGGTGCCGTCCGGGAAGCCCTCGCGCCGCTGGCCGCCTTCGGGGGATGGACACGGACCGAGTACGAGTTCGGCGATCCTCTGGAGACGTTGTATGCGCTCAGCCGCGTCAGCGACGCACTGATCTACAAGTTCCAGCCGCGGCTGCCTCCGGGCTCCGGGATTCCCTGGGCGCACGAGATCCACGAGCCTGAGCGCTGGCCGCATGGCACCCGGGACCAGTACCTGGCTGCGTTCTCCCGGCTCGGAATGGCCCCGATCGGCGACGTCGCATTCGAACCGTTCTTCCATGAGGTCGTCCACGTTGCGCAGCACGAGCGCCCGGAGGCGCCGGTTGAGATCACCGGGACGGTCTGGCCGGGCCTGATGCTCGGGGAGATGCTGTTCAGCCGCACCGGTGTGACGGTGCGTGCCGGCGCCCAGCACCTGGTCGCGGGCATCGCGGACCGGTCGCCGCTCCACGACGTGTTCATGCGCCGTTACCGGGAGACGTTCGACGGGTCGCTGGGCTGGGGCCACAACTCGCAGTGGAAGACCGACTTCCGCCGCGACTACCTCACCGATACCGCCTTCCGCTTCAACGTCGACGAGGAACCCGACTCGGAGCAGGACATTCTCGGCAAACCGAGGCGGCTGACTCCGGCCGAGCGATCGGACCTGGTGCGGCACCGCTGCTTGACCCGTCCCCTCCAGGACCCAGCTGCCTCGCAAGACGCCAGCCCGGGCGGGCGACTCACCATCTCGCGGACCTGATCCAGTCCGAGGTCGGGTCCCTCCGTGCCGACACCTCATCTCTGCCCTCTGGCATCTGCCTGCTTTGTCCCCGAGCCCGATGCCGTTTCGGCCGCCGATGCTGCCACGGCCGGGTCTGTAAAAAGAACGGCTCTGTCCCGTAATCGGTGGTAACGAAGGGTGACGGTCGTCGTTGTTGTTACGTGCGAGATGCCAACGACCTTGTGAGCATAGTGTTTTCGGGACTGTCGGCGCTGGTCGTCCAGGACGTGGTGGACGAGGGCGAGGTCATCCGGGTGTCGGCCCGGACCCAGGACGAGCCTGTGCCGTGCCCAGCATGCGGGCAGCCGACGCCGCACGTGCATGGCTTCCATCATCGAGTGGTCGCGGATGTGCCGGTGGACGGTCGGCGGGTCGTGGTGTCGGTGCGAGTCCGACGCCTGACCTGCCCGGTTCTGGGTTGCCCGCGCCAGACGTTCCGTGAGCAGGTCCCCGGCCTGATCGAACGCTACCAGCGGCGCACGCGCCGTCTCGCCGACCAACTCGGTTAGATCGTGGAGGAGTTAGCGGGCCGGGCGGGCGCCCGCCTCTCCCGTGTCCTGGCTGCGACGGTCTCCCGCTCGACCGCCCTGCGCGTGCTCATGCGCCAGTCGGTGCCGCGGCTGCGCGTCCCGCGCGTGCTGGGGGTCGACGACTTCGCCCTGCGCCGGCGTCAGCGTTACGCCACTGTGCTCATCGACGCCGAGACCGGCGAGCGGATCGACGTGCTTCCCGACCGCACCACCCAGACTCTGGTCGCGTGGCTGTGCGAGCACCCCGGGGCCGAGTACGTCTGCCGGGACGGCTCCGGCTCCTACGGCGAGGCGATCCGCCAGCCCCTCCCCGAAGCGGTGCAGGTCAGCGACAGATGGCACTTGTGGAGCAACCTGTGTGGCAAGGTCCTGGCCGAGATTCGCTCCCACGCCGCCTGCTGGGCCACCGCCGTGAACCCAATCCGGCCCGGAGGCGTACGCGAGCAGACCACCCGCGAACGCTGGCACCGGGTCCACAAGCTGCTCGGCCAGGGCATCGGGCTGCTCGAATGTGCCCGCCGCCTCGACGTCGCGCTGAACACTGTCAAGCGGTACGCCCGCATGAAGGAGCCCACCGCCGACCGCCGCGCACCCCGCTACAAACCCACGCTGGTCGATCCCTACCGTGACCACCTGCGCCGGCGCAGGGCTGAGGACCCCGCGGTACCCGTCACCCACCTCCTGCGCGAGATCAGGGAGCTCGGCTACACCGGGAGCGCGAACCTCCTGGTCCGCTACATCACCCAGGGCCGCGCCGATGGTGACAGGCCCGTCACCACCCCGCGGCGCTTTACCCGCCTCCTCCTCACCCGTCCCGAGAACCTGCGGGACAAGGACACCGTCCTCCTGAGGGAGCTCACCCAAAGTTGTTCCGAGATGACCGAACTCGCCCGTCTCATCGGAGAGTTCGCGCAACCTGGTGCCGGCCGAGGGTAACGACGCCAAGCTCACCGACTGGATCACATCAGTTCGCTCCGTCGACCTGCCCCACCTGCACTCCTTCGCGAACGGCCTGGAACTCGACCGGGCCGCCGTCGACGCCGGACTCACCCTCCCGTTCCACAACGGCCGCACCGAGGGCGTCAACACACGAACCAAGCGGATCATGAGGCAGATGCACGGCCGAGCCGGATTCCCCCTGCTCCGCCACCGCATCCTCCTCCAGTGATTACTGCACAGCGCTACCACCGATTACGGGACAGAGCCGTTCAATGGACAGACCCAATCTGGTCCGTTGGTGCTGCTGTCGGTGATGGGTGACAGCGGTGAGTATTGGTCAGCGGGTGGAGCTGTCCGGGGCGTAGCCCGTTTGGCTACGCCCCGGTAGGTCGCACCCGATCGCGTTCACCGCGGATCGGGCAGGTCAGCGCTGCAGGGTAAGGACGGCCGGCCGGTAGGGTAGTTGCACGTAGGGCTGTCCGTCCGAGCTGGGGGACCTGCCCTGGTAGAGGAACTGCAGGTTGCAGGGGTCGATGGTCATGGTCTGGTCGGGGTTGTCGCGGACCAGGTCACCGTGGCTGATGTCGTTGGTCCAGGTGGCACCGCTGTTGGACTTGCCCGCGAAGGGGTTGCTCTCGGTGGCGGCCTGCGGGGTCCACGAACCGCTCAGGCTGGAGGCCGTGAACGAGCGGAAGAAGCGCCCGTTCGCGCCCTGGGCCTCAACGATCATCAGGTACTGGTTCTGGCCCTGCAGCTTGTACACCTGCGGCGCCTCGAACAGGTTGGCCGGTGTGTCGCTCATGATCGTGGTGTAGGAGGAGCCGAAGCTGCCCGGGAAGTTCCCGATCGGCATGCTCGCCCGGTACATGCTGCCGTTGTCACCGGCGAAGAACAGGTACATGTTCTGGTCGTCGGCGATCAGGGTCGGGTCGATCGCGCCGCCGGTGGGGAGGCTGCCGGTGAACAGCGGCTGCGGCGCGGACCAGCCGTTGGGGTTGGTGGGGTCGCTGGACGTGCGGTAGGTGAAGGGCCAGGTGGTACCCCACCCCAGTGAGGCCAGCACCCAGGTGTTCTTGGGCGCGAAGTAGAACAGTTGGGGCGCCACCGCGGACTGGGGCAACCCGGTCTGGGTGGCCGTCGCCATGTCCGACCAGTTCGTGAAGGGACTGAACCCCATCGTGCCCCACGACGATCCGTCAGAGGTGGTCGCGTAGACCAGGTGCTTGCCGCTGTACGTCACGGTGGTGAAGTCCTTCAGGGCCACCCACCCGTTCGCCGGCTGCGCCAGCGGACCATTCGAGGTCCACCGGTAGGTCGACGGGAGAGCACACGTGGTCGGCGTCCCGGACATGCCGGTCCACTTCTGGTTGCTGCCGCCGGAGCACGACCAGAGCTGCACCGCCGTGCCGTTGGCCGTAGCGCCGCCCGACACGTCCAGGCACAGCCCGGACTCCACGCCGACGACCGTGCCGTCGGTGTTCACCCGCCACTGCTGGTTCGCGCCGCCGTTACAGGCCCAGATCTCCACCCGGGTACCGGCCGTGGTGGCGTGGCCCGGGACGTCCAGGCACTTGTTGCCGTACACGGTCAGCTGGTTGCTGTCCGACCGCGTCCACTGCTGGTTGGTCCCGCCCGTGCAGTCCCAGATCTGCATGAGCGTGCCGTCGGTCTGGCTGGCGTTCGGCACATCGAGACACCGACCGGAACCCACGCCGCGCAGGGCACCGGTGGTGGCCGCCTGGGCCGGGTTGGCGACGAGCATCGCCGCCAACGCCACCACGGCTGCAACCATGGCGGTGAGCACCACAGGCAGCGGCCTGCGGCTTGAACTTGGTGTGCGCATAGGGATCTCCTGTGTGAATGGGTGGAGCTGTCACACGGCTTTGTTATCGCTAACATTCATGGCAGCCGTGATCTTCGTCAGGTTGCGCTGCGGTACTGGTGGGTATTTCACCCCTCCTGCTCGTGGCGGTCCCGGCGGGGTGAGGGGATGTGGCGGAGCAATGTGCCCACCCGCGGCTCAGCTCACCTGAAGTTCCAGTGCTCCACCCGCCGACCCGGAAGGCCGGACGCAGTGACAGACGCGGTGGAGCGGCTTCCTGGGTGGTGCCGCGACCGCCCTGCGGCGGCCGCGGCACCCGACGCCGGATCAGATGAACCGCCACAGGTGGTCGCTGGTGCCGTGGTCGTCCCAGAGCACGGCCTGGGCTCCCTGGGCGGTGGAGCCGCCGGAGATACCGAGGACGCGGCCGCTGCTGGCGCACTGGATCCTGAAGGCGTCGCCGCCGCCGTGGCGCAGGCGCCAGCGGTGGTCGGCCGCGCCGTTGTCGGCCCACTGGACGATCTGGGCGCCGTTGGCGGTGCCGCCGTTCTCCACGGCGAGGACCTTGTCGCTGTTGGAGTTGCGCAGGCGCAGGTAGCCGCCGGTGTCGAGGACGGCCGTCCAGAGGTGGTCGGCGGTGCCGTTGTCACCCCACTGCAGGGCGGTGCCCCCGTCGACGGTGGACATGTTCTGGATGCCGAGGACGAGTCCGCTGGCGACGTTCTGGATCCGCCTGGCACCGACGGGGAGGAACTGCCACTGGCCGGCGGCGGCGCCGCTGTCGGGCAGCTGTACGGCTGCGGCTCCCTGGGCGGTGGAGCCGCCTTCGATGCCGAGCAGCTTGCCGGTTTGGACGTTCTGGAACTTGTGGTAGCCGTTGCCCGCGTCGACGACGGTCCACCGGTGGTCGGCGGTGCCGGTGTCGCCCCACTGGAGGATCGGGGCGTTGTCGGCGGTGGACATGTCCTTCACGCCGAGGACCTTGCCGCTGTTGACGTTGCGCAGCCGCAGTGCGGTGCCGTCGACGACGAGGGCCCAGTTGTGGTCGGCGGTGCCGGTGTCGGGCCACTGCAGGGCGAGGCCGCCGTCGGCGGTGGACATGTTCTGGATGCCGAGGACGAGTCCGCTGGCCGCGTTGACCAGACGGAAACTCGAACTGTCGGTCCGCCAGTAGACGGTGTAGTTGAAGCCCTGGGCGTCGTGGAACGGGACGAGGTTGACCGTCGCTCCGTTGGCGGTGGCCGTGAAGGCGAGGGCGGTGCTGCTGGTCCGGGTGATCGTGGCGGCGTCCAGGGCCGGGAGGGCGGACAGCGCGGTGCTGCCGTAGTTGCCGGCCAGGACGGCGGGGCCGTAGGTGACCGCCGCGACACCGGGGCTGTCGTTGGCGGCCTGTAGGGCCACCCGCATGGGGAGCTTCACGGTGACGGTGTCACCGGAGACCCAGGACCGGGTGAGGGTGGCGTACGTGCCCGGGGTGACCGCGACGCTCTGCGCGACGCCGTTGACGCTGATCGTGGCGCCCGAGGTCCAGCCGGGGATGCGGACGCGCATGGACCACGTCCCGCCGACGCTGCCGGTGACCTTGACCGTCGTGGTGTCTTCGGCCGGGTACACGGTGGTCTGGGTGACCGTGATTCCCCGCTGGGTCCAGTCCAAGACGGACGGGAGGAACAGGTTCACCGTGAGGGTGGTGCCGTCGTGGAAGTAGATGGAGTCCATCAGCTTGGTGTTGGACTCGACGCC
This sequence comes from Kitasatospora sp. NPDC048540, assembly GCF_040651175.1. Taxonomy (NCBI): domain Bacteria; kingdom Bacillati; phylum Actinomycetota; class Actinomycetes; order Kitasatosporales; family Streptomycetaceae; genus Kitasatospora; species Kitasatospora sp. NPDC048540. The sequence goes on along the minus strand of NZ_JBEZIR010000056.1, from coordinate 34,820 downwards.
TGTTCCCTGGCAGCACCAGAACGTGCCGTAGTCGGTGCTCCAAGTGCCGCCGCCCCAGGCCGGGCCCTTGCCCCGGCGGCCGCCCGGGTTGAGGGAGCTGAAGTACGTGATGTGGCCGTGCGGGTCGGCCGGATTCTGGGCGCCGATAATGTGGTTGAGCAGCGCCTTCTCGTAGAAGTCGAAGTACGAGGCCCGGTCGGGGCTCAGCTGCCACAGCTCCCGGGTCAGCTTGAGCATGTTGTAAGAGTTGCAGAGCTCGCAGGTGTCGTCGGTGAGGTAGCCGGAGATGGCGTTCGCCGCCCGGAAGTGCTCCGCCTGGCTGTTGCCGCCGATGGCGTAGGTGTGCGAGCCGGTGGTGATCGCCCAGGCATTGGCGGCGATGTCACGGTAGCGGGTCCTCCCGGTGGCCTTGTACTCGCGGACGGCTCCGATCCACTTGGGCACCTGCGTGTTGGCGTGTATGCCGCCCAGCTGGTCCAGGTTTGCGGCGAGCGGGTCGAAGACCGCGGCGTGGTCGAACCGCTGTGCGGTGGTGAGCCAACGGGCGTCACCGGTCTGCTGGTAGAGCTCGGCCAGCACCTCGTTCATGCCGCCGAACTCGGTGCCCAGCATCGACTGCATCGTGCCGTAGCTGAGCGCGGCGGTGCGGCGGTCGACCCAGCCGGCGAGCGCGAGGAGCACGTCGCGGGCCTGGGTGTTGCCCAGCAGGCGCCATACGTCGAGCAGACCGGCCATGGTCTTGTGGACGCAGTAGTACGGGACGTTGCCGTTGCTCAGCTTGCCCGCTTCAAGGTTGGCGAAGTCGGCCTCGGGGAAGCCCGAGAGGTAGCCGGCGGAGAAGCCCGCGGCGGCATTGTTGGCCTGGCACTTGGCGAGTTCGGCCACCATCTGGTTGGCCTTGTCGCGGCAGGTGGTGTCCCCGAGCGCGGCGGCGGCCTGGGCCCACGCCGAGAGGAAGTGGCCCTGCACGTGGGTACGGAAGGGGAATCCCGGGTCGTCCCAACCCCCGTTCGCGGCAGCGGCGTTGGTGGAGAGCCGGTGGTTGGCGCGGAAGTTGTACAGCAGGCGGTCGACGTCGACGAAGCGGAGGTACGCCAGGGTTCGGTTCTGGTTGTCGAGCCATCGGCTGCTGGTGAGCCGGACCTGACCCAGCTCGAACGGCACCGTCGACACTCCGACGTCGGACCTGGCCGGGGGCGTCTCCGCCGCAGCGGACCCGGGGCTGAGGACGGGGCCGGCAGCCGCGGCCACGGCCGCGACGCCGGTCGCCTTGAACATGGCACGGCGGTTGAAGGCGTGAGCCGGCATGGCGAACTCCATGGTGCGTAAGAGAAGAAATCGGGGAGTACAGCGGCCAAGGGATCCGCGCACAAGGGCTGTTCGGCTCCAACCGGCTACCGCAGGGGTGGCGCTACAGCTTGCCGAGTTCGACGTGGTCGGGTGGACCTCCAGGTACCGGTCCTGCCGTCGGAGCAGCTGCCGACGGTGGAGCCGTAGTCCTTCGCGTGGGCGTGCGTCGCCGCCCCGGGGTCTTGGTGCGACGCCCGCTTGTTGCAAGAGTGTTAACGCTCACAATTAGGGTGTCAATACTTTCGACGGCAGTGCCGGCAAAGCCGTCCACCGCCCTGTGCGCTCCTGCTCTGCTCCTCTCGGGGCCCTACGAGACGGCGGGGTCACCGGTGAAGCCGGTGCCACCGTGGACATCGCGACTGGGGGAGCGGTCGAGACCGGCGCGGGCCGGGTGACCTGCGTCGGCACCGTGCTCGGCCGCGACCTCGCCCGGGACCCGGCCGCCTGGCTGGCGCCGGTCGCCGTCGGTGGCCGGCACGACCTGCCGGGGTCCGCCACCGGCACCACCGGCACCGCCCCCGACGGGCGCTGGGTCCACGTGGTGCACAACTGGAGCTGGCAACCGGCCGAGGTCCGGACACCCGAGGGCCTGGACGACGCGCTGGACGGCAGAGCGCTCGACCAGGGCGCCCGAGTCCGGCTCGGCGCCTGGGACGGGCGGGTCTTCACCTCCCGCCGACCCGCCACGGCCGTACATGTATCGCGGCCGTGGAGTGACGCGCCAAGAGAAGTGACGGCGATATATCCGATGTCTCTCGTCCGGCCACCTCGCCGAGCGAGTTCTTGCACCACCAGAAAATACTGCAGGCCACTCCGTTGAAAGGCCCACTTCCCCGATCTCGACGGCCCCTCCGCGCCCTGACGGCAATTCGCCAAACCTCACAAGAGGCGAGAGATTCATCGGATCAACCTCCGTACGAGAGGCTTGACATGACCGCGGGCTCGGCGGTTTGCTCGAGGCAGGGTGTTTGATCTCGATCGGTTCTGGTCGGTTCCGTTCCCCTATTGCTCGGCTTCTGCCCACAAGGCCAGCAGCGCGCCCCTTCCTCCACTCCGTCCGCCTGGAGCACCCGGAACCGCAGCGCAATCCAGCTCCCGGACTACCTGTTCAAGTCCTGAACAGCTGTGCGGCTCCCCGCGTGCTTCGCCACAGCAGCGGCCCGGCCGGTGCGCCCGCACTTCCGGCCCACTCCGCGCCCCCCACGTCTGCCGGCAACAGGTCGTGAGCGTGCCGCGCTGAAACACGTCCTCATAGGAGAGGTGAAACCTTGTCCCCCAGTCCTTCGCGCGACAGCCGGCCGATCAGCCGGTGGCGAACCGCGCTCGCCGGGCTGCTCGCCCTGCTCGGTGCTTTCGCGGCGGTGCTGATTCCAGCCGCACAAGCGCAGGCGGCCCCCGTGGCATTCACGCTGGGAGCCACCCGCACCGACCAGAACGGGAACGCACTCCAGTTGCACGGGCTGGGCATCGTCAAGGCGGGGAGCACCTGGTACGGCTTCGGCGAGGACAAGACCGGCGAGACGTCGGCGAACACCTCGTTCCAGGACATCCCCTGCTACACCTCCGGCGACCTCGGCACCTGGACCTACATGGGCATGGCACTGGCCAAGCAGAGCAGCGGCGATCTGGGGCCGAATCGGATCGTCGAGCGGCCGAAGGTCATCTACAACGCGTCGACCAGCACGTACGTGATGTACGTGCACATCGACAACGCCGACTACTCCGACGCGAAGGCCGGCGTGGCCACCAGCAGCACCCCCTGCGGCCCGTACACCTACCGGGGCAGCTTCCGGCCGCTGGGCAACGTCAGCCGTGACCTGGGTCTGTTCCAGGAGACCGACGGCACCGGCTACCTGCTGACCGAGGACCGCAGCAGCGGCGGCCTGCGGATCGACAGGCTCTCCGCCGACTACCTCTCGGCGGACAGCTCGGTCGCGCTCCTGGGCGGCGGCAGCATCGAGTCACCAGCCATGGTGAAGGTGGGCGGCGCCTACTACCTGTTGGGGTCGCATCTGTCGGGCTGGTACACCAACGACAACGTGTACGCCACCGCCACGTCCCCGAGCGGACCGTGGTCGCCCTGGCGGGGCCTGGCCGCCCCCGGCACCAACACGTACGACAGCCAGACGGCCAACATCATTACCGTCCAGGGCTCCTCGGGCACCACGTACATCTACGCCGGTGACCGCTGGAACACCCGCGACCTGGGCAACTCCAAGCTGATCTGGCTCCCGCTGACCATCAGGGGGACGACTGTGAACCTCGGCCAGTACCCCACCTGGTCCCTCGACACGTCCGCGGGCACCTGGTCGGCTGGCGGTGGAATCCCCGCCGCCGGCACCTACACCCCTACCAACGCGGCCAGTTCGATGCTGCTGGATGTGTCCGGTGCCTCCACCTCCAACGGAGGCGGGGTCATCCAATGGCCGCAGACCGGCGGTGCCAACCAGAAATGGACGCTCACCAAGGTGGCGGACAACATCTACACCCTGACCAGCGTCAACAGTGGACTGTGCCTGGACGTCCCCGGCTACTCGGCCACCACCGGCGTGCAGGCGCAGCAGTGGACCTGCAACGGCGGCACCAACCAGCAGTGGGCACTGGACCTCACCGGCAGCCTCACCGGCGGCAGGTACGTGCTGGTCGGCATCGGCAGCGGCCTGACCCTTGGCACCGGCGGCTCGACCACACAGGGAGTGGCCGTGGACCAGGAGAACGCCGGCAGTGCGAGTGCTGCCAGCGAGAACTGGACCCTGTCCTGACCGGCTGACAGCAACGGGCCCGCCCCGCGACCGGGCCCGTCGTCACCTCGCCGGGCCACAGACGCCGACGGCCTCAACACCATCGTTCAAGGTCGAACAGAAGGACTTGCGGTGCCGGATTTCATCTCGCGCAGGTCGGTTCTCGCCGGCATGGCGGCCATGACGGTTGCCGCCACGGTCGGCTCCGCCGCCATGACGACGCCCGCGTACGCGGCGGCGTCCGCCGACCCGCTGCCGCTGCCTCCCCTGCGTATCCGCAGACCGACCTGGGCCTCGAACAGCAGCCGGACTCCAAGATCCAGTGGCTGATGGACGCCAAGCTGGGCATGTTCATCCACTGGGGCCGTACGCGGGCCCGGCCAACGGCGAGTGGTACATGCACAATGCCGCGATCACCCCGGCGAACTACCAGAAGTACGTCACCGACGCGACCAGCCAGCAGTTCACCGCCGATGCCTACAACCCGGCGGCCTGGGCCCAGCCGGCGAAGGACTTCGGGGCGAAGTACGCGACGCTCACCACCCGCCACCACGACGGCTTCGCGCTGTGGCCGTTGAACCACCCCAACGCCTGGCACTCCGGGCAGGCACCGCTCAACCGTGACTTCGTCAAGGACTACGTCGCGGCGGTGCGGGCGGCCGGTCTGAGGGTGGGCCTGTACTACTCGCCGATCGACTGGCGCTACCCCGGCTACTACGACGTGACCGGCACCAACTGCGCGACCAACCCCTGGGGTTACACCACCGATCCCGCGCACAGGGAGAACGCGCGGATCACGAAGACCGAGGTGTACCAGTCGGTCAAGGAGCTGGTCACCCAGTACAGTGTGATCGACGACCTGTGGTGGGACGGCGGCTGGATCGCGGAGCAGGGCACCGACGCGTCCGGCGCGTTCTTCTGGGAACCCGGCCAGTACCGCGACAGCGCCAACCAGTGGCAGGTGGACGCCACGTACGGCGAGACCGACACCAGTGGCAAGCCGCTGGGCCTGATGGGCATGGTCCGCAAGCACCAGCCCGACATCGTCGCCACCTCGCGCTCCAGCTGGAAGGGTGACTACGACAGCGACGAGGGCCCAGGGGTCCCGAGCGGCTCGATCCGCACGGGCAGGCTCGTCGAGAAGGTCTTCAGCGTCGGCGGCCCGTGGGGCTACTCCAACTCCCCTGTCATGAGCTACGGCAACGCGATGGACATCCTGGTCAACTGCTGGGTGCGGAACATGACCGTGATGGTCAACGTCGGCCCGGACCGGCACGGCACCGTCCCCGACGCCCAGGCCAACCTGCTGCGGCAGATCGGCACCTTCATGACCGCGTGCGGCCAGGCCGTCTACGGCACCCGCGGCGGCCCGTGGAACCCGGTCGACGGCCAGTACGGCTTCACGTACAAGGACAGCACCTTCTACGTCCACCTGCTGTCCGGCTACAACGGCACCTCGTTCACCACCCCGGCGGTCGGCGACGCACAGGTCACCCGCGTGTTCGACGTACGGTCCGGCGGCAACCTCTCCTACAGCGTCAGCGCGGACGGCCGGGTCACCGGCATCGACCGCACCACCCACCGTCAGGACAGCGTCGTCGGCGTCGTCCTGGACCGGAGCGTGCAGCCGGCCGACATCGCCGCCGGCAGGACCGCGACCGCCGACAGCGAGGAGAGCTCCAAGGGCAACACCGCGGCCAAGGCGATCGACGGGGCCACCGCCACCCGCTGGTGCGCGAACGACGGCAGTACCGGCCACTGGCTGAACGTCGACCTCGGCTCGACCCGCTCCCTGACCGGCACCCGGATCGCCTGGGAGCTGGACAAGACCAATTACCGGTACAAGATCGAGGGCTCCACCGACAACGCCGGCTGGACCAGGTTGGCCGACCTCACCGCGATGACCGGCACCAGCCAGGTCCAGGCGACGGCGCCCTCGCCGGGCAGGCCGTCGAGCGCCCCCAACCTTCTCGACCTGCACCCCCTGCAGCTCTTCCAGATCGACGGCAACTTCGGCATCACCGCCGCCATCGCCGAGGCACTGCTCCAGAGCCACAACAGTGTCCTACGGCTGCTGCCCGCCCTACCCCCGTCCTGGCCCTCCGGTGACGTCCGCGGCCTGCGCGCCCGGGGCGGGCTCACCGTCGGCCTGAGCTGGCGCCGGGGCCTGCTGACCGGGGCCGAACTGCGGGCCGCCCGGGACGTGACGGTCGACCTGCGCCTGCCCGCGCGCGAAGGCGGGCCCGTCCTGACCGACCACGACGGCCGGCTGGTCGCGGCCGCCGCACCCCCCCGGCGACGCGCGGCGCTTCCGGGTCCGGCTGTCGGCGGGCGGCCGGTACCGGCTCTCCTACCTGGGCCCGGACATCGGGCACTGAACGGGGGCGCGGTGGCGCAGGGGCAGCGAGGAAGCTCGGGTGGGGGCGGGATCGTCGCGGTGCCGGTCCCGGCCAGACCAGCAGCACGGGACAGGGTGCGTGGTCGACGACGAATCCCCATGTGACCGGCTCTCCCGGCCTCGGAGTACAACGACGGCTCCGCCCCGCCCGGCCCGTTCGGCCGTCGGGGTGCTATCCGCCCACCCCGACCGGATGGCGGGGCGAGGATGCTGCTGCCGCCGGGCGGGGTGCCCGCTCGTTCGAGCGGGCACCCCGTGACGTCAGTACGGGGGCTCGGGACGGGCCCCTGCCGCGCCTCCGGCCACCGCCCGGCGAATCGCGGGTCCGGGGCGCAAACCGGCGGGTACCGCGGGGCCAGGGCCAGTGGTTCCGGCCTTTGGGGAGGCTGGCCTGCCTTCACCGTGCCGGGCCGAACCCTCCCCAGACCGAGGTGGGCCCGCTGGACGACTGGGCTTCGACCCGGTAGCTGTCGTTCGCGGCGCTGCGCGTGCCGGTGGCGTGGTTGAACTGGCCGGCGAACTCGTGTTGTCCGGCCGGCACCGTGCGGCCCGGCTTCAGGACCCAGCGGTAGACCAGCACGCCGCCGGACTCCTGAGCGGTGACGGTGAAGTCCTCGCTCGGCAGGGTCCGCCAGTTGCCGGTGTCCCGTACGCCGCCGGTCTGGGCGATGCGCAGCTCGACGGTGAGTGAGGTGAGCGGCTGGGCGGTCTTGAGGACGAGATTGTTCTGGGCCCAGTAGACCGTGCTGTGCGAGTCGACCGATCCCTCCGACCACAGCGATCCGTCCTGGGGGTGGCTGCTCGCCGAGGGGGTCGGCCGCGGACCGGTCGGTGTGATGGTGGCCGGGGCCGGCGCGGGTGCCGCGGCGACGCTGCCCGGGGCGGCCGATGGCATCGGCGAAGGGGTGACCGTCGGAGACGGGGCGGCCGGAGCGGTGGTGGCGGTGTCCGACGGCGGTGGCGTCCGGACGATGCCGGCGACGGCGAGGCCGCCGGTCGCCAGGATGCCGGCGACGGCGAGGCCTGCGAGGGAGGCCTTGGGCCACGACCTCGCGAACGGCGGTGTTCGGTGGCGGGCGGGAGGGCCGGCCGCGCCGCGTTCGACGCGGGCCAGGATCCGTGCGCGGTCGGGCTGGTGGGCTTCGGCGGCCTCGCGCAGCCGTCGGGTGATGTGGTCGTTCACCGTTCGTTCCTCCTTCCTGTCGCCAGTTCGCCGACCGCTCGTGCGCCGAGTGCGCGTTCCAGCTCGGCCATGCCCTTCGAGGTCTGGCTCTTCACCGTACCGACCGAGACGCCCAGGGCCGCGGCGGTGTCCTTCTCCGACAGGTCGAAGGCGTGGCGCAGCACCACGCACGCCCGCTTGCGGAACGGCAGCCGGGCGAGCGCCGAACGGACGTCCAGCACGGCAGCCATGTCCGGGCCGTCCGTTCTTTCCGGGGCGCGGGACCAGAACAGCAGGACCCGGCGCCGCTCGCGGACCGCGCTGCGAATCCGGGCCCGGGCCATGTTGGCGACCACCCCTCGCGCGTAGGCGAGCGGGTGGTCGGCGGTGCGGAGCCGGTCCCAGCGCTGCCACAGGGCGAGCAGGGCGTCTGCGGCGAGGTCGTCGGCCGCGTCCGTCTCGCCGGTCAGGAGGTGGGCGAGACGGGCGAGTTCGGCGTAGTGGCGTTCGAAGAAGTCGTGGAACTCCGCGGATGCGGCATCGAGGAGCATTTCCCCCGGTCGCCCTCTCCCTGCAATGTGAGCGCTAACAACAGGCGTTAGCCTAGCAGTGCCCGTCTCCAGGCCGGGGCGGTGGTCGCCCCGGCGGGGGACCACCGCCGGCCGGCGGGCGAGCGGCGCGGTCAATGCCGGGCGAACTGGACTCGGGTCGGCTGGACGACGTCCGGCTTCACCGCGATCCCGTCGACGGTCAGTTGCTCCCCGTAGACGTCGGTGACCCTGATCGGCCCGCCGCACCCGCTACCGTCGGGGGAGAGGAAGTAGTTGTAGTCGGTGCGGGCGAGCTGCCGCCAGCCGGTGGCAGTCCTGACCTCCAGTGCCGCCACCGGGTTCCGGTGGCCGATTACCTGGATCCCGCACCACCACTGGCTGGACCCGCTCTTGTACCGGATCGACATCGTGTCCGGCGCCGTGCCGGGGCTCAGCACCGTCCAGGTGATCGGTAGGCGGCCCACCGAGAGTTCGGCGAGCTTGGCGAAGGCCTCGTGGCTGAGGTCGAGCTGCCCGGGCGCGCAGGGCAAGGGGCACTCGTTGACGATCCGCACCGTGATGCTGGCCCCGTTGGCGGCGCGGACGAGCACCGACGCCCCGCACGCCTTGGACGACTCGTAGTCGGTGTGGTTCATCGCCGCGATCATGAGATCGCCGGACGGACCGAACGAGCAGGCGCCGTTGCCGTCGGCGGCGTCGTAGGAGGTCGCGACGCCCTGGTAGCTCGTCCCGGGCTTGATCCGCCCGGCCGGCGACGCCGCGGCCGGTGCGGCGCCGGTACCGCTGGTGGCGGCCGACGGTGACGGGGCGGCCGAGACGGGGGTGGCCGTGGTGGCCGACGGCCGCGGCGTGGGACTGGCCGCGGGCGCGGGGCTGGTCACCGACGGCGCCGCCGCCGAGGGCGTGGAACCGGTCGGGACGCCGGAGGAGGGCGGAGCGCTCGACTCGGTGGCCGCCGCGGAGTCGGCGGCACCCCCGCGGCCCGGCAGGAGTGCGAAGGCCAGGCACACCAGCACACCGACCGCCGCCAGCGCCAACGGAATGCCCATGACCAGCCCACGCCCGCGGTTCGACTGCGGGGCGGCGTGCTTCGTTGCCCTCATTCCCATCCATTCGGTAGATCGACTCGACGTTGCACTGCGCAGTGGGCGCCGGGGAGCGAAAAGGTTGCCGCCCAGTCGAAGATTCTCGTGGCCCACGCCCGGCCTTGACGATCGGGCACGGGCCTGAACAAATGCCCGGTTCACCTGGTCACGGCAGGTCACGCCACGGCCGGTCGGGGCCCCGGCTGCGGCGTAACATGCCCGGAATGTCCACAGTTGCCGTGATCGCGGTCGTCGTTCTCGCCCTCCTGCACGTCTACATCCTGGTCCTGGAGATGTTCCTGTGGACCACTCCTCGGGCCCGGGCCGGGCCTCCTTCGGCACGTCCGAGGAGTTCGCGGTCTCGACCAAGGCGATGGCCGCCAACCAGGGCCTGTACAACGGCTTCCTGGCGGCGGGTCTCCTCTGGGGCGCTCTCGCCTCCGACCCGGTCGGGTTCCCGGCGCGGGTCTTCTTCGCGTCCTGCGTCGCCGCCGCCGGCCTGTTCGGCGCCGTGGCGTCCTCCCGCAAGATCCTCTTCGTGCAGACCGTGCCCGCCCTTGCGTACTCGCCTTGGTGCTTCTGGCCCGTTGAGTCCGCCGGGGAGCGAACGCATGTCGCCCTCGGCCGTCCGATGGAGGACGGCCGAGGGCGAGGGCGTTCGGGGTGGTTCCGGGGTCAGGAACCGGCCCGGCGTTTGTTGTAGACGTCGAAGCCGACGGCCGCGAGCAGTACCAGGCCCTTGATGACCTGCTGGTAGTCGGTGCCGACGCCGACCAGTGACATGCCGTTGTTCAGCACGCCGAGCACCAGGCCGCCGATGATCGCGCCGAGGACGGTGCCCACGCCGCCGCTGGCCGAGGCGCCGCCGATGAACGCGGCGGCGATGGCCTCCAGCTCGAAGTTGATGCCGGCCTGCGGGGTGCCGGCGTTGAGGCGTGCGGCGAAGACCAGCCCGGCCAGCGCCGCGAGGACGCCCATGTTGGTGAAGGCGAGGAAGACGACCCGCTTGCTCTTCACCCCGGACAGCTTGGCCGCCGGCTCGTTGCCGCCGATGGCGTAGGTGTGCCGCCCGATGATGGAGTTGCGCATCAGGTAGCCGAAGCCGACCAGCAGCGCGCCGAGGATCAGCAGCACGATCGGCACGCCGTGGTAGCTGGCCAGCAGCAGGGTGAAGACGACCACGGCCGCGGTGATCACGGCGAGCTTGGCCAGGAACAGCGCGAGGGGGAGCGGATCCAGCCCGTACGAGACGGTCTGCCGCCGGCCGCGCACCTCCTGCAGGATCGCGACGGCCAGCACCGCGAGGCCCAGCAGCAGGGTGAGGTTGTGGTAGTTGGTGCGCGGTCCGACTTCGGGGAGGAAGCCGCTGCTGATGCTCTGGAAGCCCTTGGGGAACGGCGCCACCGACTGGCCCTGGAGCAGGATCTGGGTGCCGCCACGGAACAGCAGCATGCCCGCCAGGGTGACGATGAAGGACGGGATCCCCAGGTAGGCGATCCAGAAGCCCTGCCAGGCGCCGGCGAGGGCGCCGATCACCAGCGCGGCCAGCACCGCCACGGGCCACGGCAGGTGGTGCTTGACCATCATCACCGCGGCGGCGGCCCCCACGAAGGCGGCCAGCGAGCCGACCGAGAGGTCGATGTGCCCGGCGATGATGACGATCATCATCCCGATCGCCAGAATGAGGATGTAGCCGTTCTGCTGGATCAGGTTGGTGATGTTGAGCGGCTGGAGCAGGATGCCGTCCGTCCAGACCTGGAACAGCAGCACGATCAGCGCGAGGGCGAGCAGCATGCCGTACTGGCGCACGTTGCCGCGCAGCGCGCGGGCCAGCACGCCGCCGAGCGAGGGGCCGGGGCCGGCCTGCGGTGCCTTCGGGGACGAATCCGGGATGATCTCGGTCTGGGCCATGCCTCACACCTGCTCGTTGCTGGATGCGGCGCTCATGGTCATGAGCCGCATGAGGGATTCCTGGGTGGCGTCGGCACGGGCCACCTCGCCGGTGATCCGGCCTTCGGCCATGGTGTAGATCCGGTCGCACAGGCCCAGGAGTTCGGGGAGTTCGGACGAAATGACGAGCACGGCCTTGCCCTGGGCGGCCAACTCGGCGATAACCGTGTAGATCTCCGCCTTCGCGCCGATGTCGATGCCGCGGGTGGGCTCGTCGAGGATCAGCACCTCCGGCTCGGCGAAGATCCACTTGCTGAGGACGACCTTCTGCTGGTTGCCGCCGCTGAGCGTGCCGGTCCGGGTGAACACCGTCGGGGCCTTGATGTTCATGGTGCGCCGGAAGGACTCGGCGACCTTGGCCTCCTCGTGCCGGTCGACCCGGCCGTGCCGGGCGACCTTGCCGAGCGCGCTCAGCGAGATGTTCCGGCTGATGTCGTCGATGAGATTGAGGCCGAGCTGCTTGCGGTCCTCGGTGACGTACGCGATGCCGTGCCCGATCGCCTCGGGCACCGTCCGGGTGCGGATCTCCCGGCCGTGCAGCCGCACCCGGCCGGCGGCCCACCGCCCGTACGAGCGGCCGAAGACGCTCATCGCCAGCTCGGTACGGCCGGCGCCCATCAGGCCGGCGATGCCGACGATCTCACCGCGCCGCACCTTCAGCGAGGCGCCGTCCACCACCATGCGCTGCTGGTCGATCGGGTGTCGGACGCTCCAATCCTCGACCTCGAAGGCGACCTCGCCGATGTCGGGGGTGCGCTCGGGGTAGCGGTGCTCCAGGTCGCGGCCGACCATGCCGCGGATGATCCGGTCTTCGGAGATGCCCCCGGGGCCGATCGCGATGGTCTCGATGGTCTGCCCGTCGCGCAGGATGGTCACGGCGTCCGCGACCCGGGCGATCTCGTTCAGCTTGTGCGAGATGATGATGCAGGAGATGCCCTGCGCCTTGAGTTCGAGGATCAGGTCGAGCAGCTTGCGGCTGTCCTCGTCGTTCAGCGCCGCGGTCGGCTCGTCCAGGATGAGCAGCTTGACCTTCTTGGCCAGCGCCTTGGCGATCTCGACCAGCTGCTGCTTGCCCACGCCGAGGTCGGCGATCCGGGTGTGCGGGCTCTCGTCGAGGCCGACCTGGCGGAGCAGTTCGGCGGCGTGGGTGAGCGTCCGGTGCCAGCTGATGATGCCGCGGGAGGCGTGCTCGTTGCCGAGGAAGACGTTCTCGGCGATGGAGAGGTACGGCACCAGCGCCAGTTCCTGGTGGATGATGACGATGCCGCGCTGCTCGCTGGCCCGGATGTCCCTGAACCGGCAGGGCTCGCCCTCGAAGAGGATCTCGCCCTCGTAGGCGCCGTGCGGGTAGACGCCGCTGAGCACCTTCATCAGGGTGGACTTGCCAGCGCCGTTCTCGCCGCAGATGGCGTGCACCTCGCCGGCGGCGACGCTGAGGTTGACCTCGGAGAGCGCCTTGACGCCGGGGAACGACTTGCTGATCGACCGCATCTCGAGAACGGGTCCAGCCATGGGTATGCGTCCGTATCGTTCGGGGCGGTGCGGTGGGGGAGGAGGGCCCGGGCCCCGGGGAGCCCGGGTCCCGCACCGCCGGTTTCGGTGGGGCCCGTTCGGCCGGGCCCCGCGGGCTACTTGAGCTGGTCCGCGGTGTACTGACCGCTGTCGACCAGGACCTTCTGGTAGTTGTCCTTGTCGACACTGACCGGCTGGAGCAGCTGGGCCGGGACGGTCTTCACGCCGTTGTTGTACTGGCTGGTGTCGTTGACCTCGGGCTTTCCGCCGGTCAGCAGTGCGTCGCCCATCTGGACGGCGGCCTTGGCTAGCTGGCGGGTGTCCTTGTAGACGGTCTGGGTCTGCTCGCCCGCGATGATCGACTTCACCGAGGCCAGCTCGCCGTCCTGGCCCGTGACGACGGGCAGCGACTTGGCGGTGCCGTAGCCGACGCCCTTGAGGGAGGACAGGATACCGATCGAGATGCCGTCGTACGGCGAGAGCACGGCGTCGACGTGGGCGGAGGTGTAGGCCTTGCTCAGCAGGTTGTCCATCCGGGACTGGGCGACACCGCCGTCCCAGCGCAGCGTTGCGACCTGGTTGAAGTCGGTCTGGCCGCTCTGCACGACCAGCTTCTTCTGGTCGATGTACGGCTTGAGGACGCTCATCGCGCCGTTGAAGAAGAAGGTGGCGTTGTTGTCGTCCGGCGAACCGGCGAACAGCTCGATGTTGAACGGCCCCTTGCCGTCCTTGAGGCCGAGCTTGTCGACGATGTAGCTGCCCTGGAGGACACCGACCTTCGTGTTGTCGAAGGTCGCGTAGTAGTCGACGTTCGCCGTGCCGCGGATCAGCCGGTCGTAGGAGATCACCGGGATGTGGGCGTCGGCGGCTTTCTGCAGCACGTTGGTGAGGGAGGAGCCGTCGATGGCGGCGATCACCAGCAGCTTGGCACCCTTGGTGATCATGTTCTCGACCTGGGAGACCTGGTTCTCCACCACGTTGTCGCCGTACTGCAGGTCGGTCTTGTAGCCCTTGGCCTGGAACTCCTTGACCATGTTGTTGCCGTCGTTGATCCAGCGTTCCGACGACTTGGTCGGCATCGCGATGCCGACCAGGCCCCCCTTGGCGTCGCCCTTGGCGGGGGCGTCACCGGCACCGTTGGCGCTCTGGCCGCAGGCCGCCAGCGAGAGCACCAGGCCCGCGGCGACCAGACCCGCCGAAATCTTCCGCACAGTTCCTCCAGTGATGTTCCGCGACCGGGCACAGGGCGCCCCTGCTGGGCGACTGGGAGCGGTCGAGCGGGGCCGGCCGGAGCGGTCCCTCGCGCTGTGGAACGTCGGGGTGGCAATGGCTCTGGCCTGGCGTGAAATGAAGTGTTAACGCTCACAACGGTGGCGTCAAGGGGCATGGGATCACCGTTGGATCGCGGTGCGCCGCCGCCAGGTCCGGGCTGGACGCGCTCCACTGGAGCGGGCGGTCCCACCGGAGTTCGAAGAGTGAGGGTTCGGTGAATTGTCGGTGAGCTGCCGCTCCTCGTGCAGGGTCAGGACATCATCGCCCACCCGCCGGGCACGCAGTCGGTCGGCCCGTGATGGCTAGGGCCAGGTCACCACCAAGGTGGTGACCTGGGCCCGGGCTCCCAGGACGGAGCCCCGGCCCGGCTCGCGTTCCGGGTGGCGCCCCGGGACGGCGCCCGACGATGGCGGCGGTTCCTCGGCCCGGACGGTCGGATGTGTGACTCGACCGCGCACCGGGAAGGCGTCCGGGTGCCTGGATCCCGTCCGCCTCGCCGCGCCCGATCGGGCGCTGCGGTTGGGGTGAAGCCGTGAACGCCCACCCTCCGCGGGCCACACGTGGGCGGCCCGCGCGGCTGGTAAGAAGAGAGCCGCCCGATGGACCGAGGGTGACGGATCGGGGTGGACCCGGTCGCGTACTGTGGTAACAGCCGAGGAGGGGACTGCGAGTGGGAACCGAGAGTGCCGGGACGGAACAGCGCCAGCCCGTGATGGCGGACGTGGCGAAACTGGCGGGTGTGTCCCACCAGACGGTGTCCCGGGTGCTCAACGGTGCCCCGCACGTCCGGCCGGACACCCGGGACCGGGTGCTGGCGGCCATCCGGGAGCTGGACTACCGGCCCAACTCCGCCGCCCGCGCCCTGGTCACCCGTCGCTCGCAGACCCTTGGCGTCGTCAGCTTCGACTCGACGCTCTACGGGCCCGCCTCGATGCTGGACGGAATCGAGCAGGCCGCACGCAGCGCCGGGTACTTCGTCAGCGTGACCAGCCTGCACTCGCTGGACGGCCGATCGGTCCAGGAGGCCGTCGACCGGCTGCGCCATCAGGGGGTGGAGGGCGTCGTGGTGATCGCGCCGCAGACCTCCGCCGTCAGCGCGGTGGCCCGGCTCTCCAGCTCGGTGCCGGTCGTCGCGGTCGGATCGGGCAAGCAGACGCAGGTGCCGATGGTGTCGGTGGGCAACCGCTTCGGTGCCGGAGAGGCCACCGGGCACCTGCTCGACCTGGGCCACCGCACCGTGCACCACGTGGCGGGACCGGCCAACTGGCTGGAGAGCCAGGACCGAGAGGAAGGGTGGCGCCTCACGCTGCAGGCGGCGGGAGCCCCCGTGCCGGACGTGGAGCGTGGCGACTGGAGTGCCCGCTCGGGCTACCAGGCGGGGCTGCGGATCGCCGAACTGTCCGATGTCACCGCCGTCTTCTGCGCCAACGATCACATGGCCCTCGGCCTGCTGCGCGCCCTGAACGAGGCCGGCCGGTCGGTCCCGGCGGAGATCAGCGTGGTCGGCTTCGACGACATCCCGGAGGCCGCCTACTTCATCCCGCCGCTGACCACCGTGCGGCAGGACTTCGGCGAACTCGGCAGGCGGGCCCTGGAACTGCTCGTCGAGGAGCTGGAGGGCACCACGCCCTCTCCGGCCCATGTGCAGATCTCCCCGGAGCTGGTGCTGCGCCGCAGTGTGGGCCCCGCTGCCCGGCGTTGAAGCGCTGACAGGTTCGCTGTAACGCCCCCGTTTCTCTCGTTCCGCACGTAGCTGCCGACCAGGGAACTTCTCTTGACACGGATTTTGTTAGCGTTCACAATTCCTGTGAGCGTTAACAGGCGCCTCCAGCTCCACCGGCCGAGCACTGACATCCCGCTTCTGAGTGCTCGGCCGGTGGCCCCGCGTTCCGCCCTTTATGAGGGAGAGGTAGCGGAACGGCGCCTGTCGCCGGTGCGCTCCCCCCCCCGCCCCGGTCATGGACCGCACCGGCGACAGGCGACAACAGTTGCTCACGGCGCCAACGCCGTTCCCCCCGTACGAAGGATGAGCACACGTGACCGTCAATCCCGCCGTTCCAGATCCGGACCGCTACGTGGTCGGAATCGACTTCGGCACTCTCTCCGGCCGCGCCGTGGTCGTCCGGGTGCGGGACGGCGAGGAGGTGGGAGCCGCCGTCCACGACTACCCGCACGCCGTCATCGAGCGCGAACTGCCCGGCGCCGGCCGGCCGCTCCCGCCCGACTGGGCGCTGCAGCACCCCGGTGACTGGCGCGAGGTGCTGCACACCGCCGTCCCGGCCGCACTCGCCGCCGCCGGGGTCGACCCGGCGCACGTCATCGGGATCGCCACCGACTTCACGGCCTGCACCGTCCTGCCGGTACTCGCCGACGGCACCCCGCTCGCCGAGACGTCCGCGTGGGCGACCCGCCCGCATGCCTGGCCCAAGCTCTGGAAGCACCACGCCGCCCAGGGCCAGGCCGACCGGATCAACGCCCTGGCCCACGCCCGGGGCGAGAAGTGGATCTCCCGCTACGGTGGCCGGATCTCCGCCGAGTGGCAGTACGCCAAGGCGCTCCAGGTCCTGGAGGAGGACCCGGCCGTCTACGCCGCGACCGCCCGCTGGATCGAGGCCGCCGACTGGATCGTCTGGCAGCTGACCGGCGCCGAGAGCCGCAACGCCTGCACAGCCGGCTACAAGGGCATCCACCAAGACGGGAGTTACCCGAGCGAGGACTACCTCGCCGCGCTCCACCCGGACTTCGCGGACTTCGCCCGCACCCGACTGGAGCACCCGCTCTCTCCGCTCGGCTCCCGGGTCGGTTCCCTCACCGCACGGGCGGCGCAGTGGACCGGCCTGCACGAGGGCATCGCGGTCGCCGCCGGTAACGTCGACGCCCACGTCGCCGCCCCGGCCGCCCGCGCCGTCGACAACGGCCGGCTCCTCGCCATCATGGGCACGTCCACCTGTCACGTCGTCAACGGCGCGTCCCTCGCCGAGGTCCCCGGCATCTGCGGCGTGGTCGAGAACGGCATCGTCGCCGGCTCCTACGGCTACGAGGCCGGCCAGAGCGCCGTCGGCGACATCTTCGCCTGGTGGCTGCGCCAGGGCGTGCCCGCCGACTACCTGGCCGAGGCCGAGGCCGACGGCGAGGACCTGCACCGGCTGCTCAGCCGCAAGGCCGCCGCCCAACCCGTCGGCGCCCACGGCCTGGTGGCGCTCGACTGGATGAACGGCAACCGCTCCACCCTGGTCGACCACCACCTGTCCGGCGTGATCGTCGGACTCACCCTCGCCACCCGCCCCGAGGAGATCTACCGGGCCCTGCTGGAGGCCACCGCCTTCGGCACCCGGGTCATCGTCGAGGCCTTGGAACGAGGCGGGGTCCCGGTGGCCGAGTTCATCGTCACCGGCGGCCTCAAGAAGAACGCCCTGCTGATGCAGATCTACGCCGACGTGCTGCGTCGGCCGGTCTCGGTGGCCGAGTCGGAGCAGGGTCCCGCGCTCGGCTCGGCGATCCATGCCGCGGTCGCCGCCGGGGCGTACCCGGACGTACGGACCGCGGCCGACGCCATGGGCCGGGTGCAGAGGGGCGCCTACCGGCCGGACCCGGCCGCCGCCGACGTGTACGACCGGCTCTTCGCCGAGTACCGCGCCCTGCACGACCACTTCGGTCTCGGGGCCGACAAGCTCCTGCACCGCCTGCGCGACATCCGGAACGCCGCCCTCACCACACCGAACGAGGCCTTGTGAATCCGACCATCGACGCCGTCCGCCGCCAGGTCAGCGACCTGCACCAGGAACTGGTCCGCTACAACCTGGTGGTCTGGACCGCCGGCAACGTCTCCGCCCGCGTCCCCGGCGCGGACCTGCTGGTCATCAAGCCCAGCGGCGTCTCCTACGAGGAGCTCACGCCGCAGAACATGATCGTCTGCGATCTGGACGGCAACGTCGTCGAAGGCGGCCACGCACCGTCCTCCGACACCGCCGCGCACGCCTACGTCTACCGCCACCTCCCCGAGGTCGGCGGGGTGGTCCACACCCACTCCACCTACGCCTGCGCCTGGGCCGCCCGCGGCGAGGCCGTCCCCTGCGTCCTCACCGCGATGGCCGACGAGTTCGGCGCCGAGATCCCTGTCGGCCCCTTCGCCCTGATCGGCGACGACTCGATCGGCCGGGGCATCGTGGACACCCTCCAGAGCCACCGCTCGCCCGCCGTCCTGATGCAGAACCACGGCGTCTTCACCATCGGCAAGGACGCCAAGGCGGCCGTCAAGGCCGCCGTGATGTGCGAGGACGTCGCCCGCACCGTCCACCTCTCCCGCCAGC
Organism: Kitasatospora sp. NPDC048540; assembly: GCF_040651175.1. Classification (NCBI taxonomy): domain Bacteria; kingdom Bacillati; phylum Actinomycetota; class Actinomycetes; order Kitasatosporales; family Streptomycetaceae; genus Kitasatospora; species Kitasatospora sp. NPDC048540. The sequence goes on along the minus strand of NZ_JBEZIR010000056.1, from coordinate 16,489 downwards.
TCGGCGAGCCCCTGCCGATCGCGCAGACGGACATCGACAGTCTCAACTTCCGCTACCAGAACGTCTACGGCCAGCCCCAGGCCCGGTGAGGAGCCACCCCATGAAGAAGCCACTGGAGGACCGCCAGGTCTGGTTCCTGACCGGCAGCCAAGGGCTCTACGGCGAGGACACGCTGCGCCAGGTCGCGGAACAGTCCCAGCGGATCGCCGAAGCACTGAACCGTAACCTCCTCCTGCCGGTCGAGGTCGTCTGGAAGCCGGTCCTCACCGACGCCGCCGCGATCCGCCGGATCTGCCTGGAAGCCAACTCCACCGACGACTGCATCGGCCTGATCGCCTGGATGCACACCTTCTCCCCGGCGAAGATGTGGATCGCGGGTCTGGACGCGCTGCAGAAGCCGCTGCTCCACCTGCACACCCAGGCCAACGTCGAACTGCCCTGGCAGACCATCGACATGGACTTCATGAACCTGAACCAGGCCGCCCACGGCGACCGCGAGTTCGGCTACATCCAGTCCCGCCTCGGCGTCCCGCGCAAGACCGTCGCCGGACACGTCAGCGACCCGGCCGTCTCCGCCAGGGTCGCCACCTGGGCCCGCGCCGCCGCCGGCCGCGCCGAGCTGCGCGGGCTGAAGCTCGCCCGCTTCGGCGACAACATGCGCGACGTCGCCGTCACCGAGGGCGACAAGGTCGAGGCCCAACTCCGCTTCGGCGTCTCCGTCAACACCTACGGCGTCAACGACCTCGTCGCCGCCGTGGACGCGGCGGCGGAGAGCGACGTCACCGCGCTGGTCAAGGAGTACGAGGACGGCTACCGCCTCGCGGCCGAGCTGCGGGCCGGCGGGGAGCGGCACGAGTCGCTGCGCTACGCGGCGCGGATCGAACTCGGCCTGCGGGGCTTCCTGGATCAGGGCGGTTTCAAGGCCTTCACCACCAACTTCGAGGACCTCGGCGGACTGCGCCAGCTGCCCGGCCTCGCCGTGCAGCGGCTGATGGCCGACGGCTACGGCTTCGGCGGCGAGGGCGACTGGAAGACCGCCACCCTGCTGCGCACCCTCAAGGTGGCCGCCACCGGACTGCCCGGCGGCACCTCCTTCATGGAGGACTACACGTACCACCTGGAGTTCGGCCGCGAGCTGATCCTCGGCGCGCACATGCTGGAGGTCTGCCCCAGCATCGCGGCCGCCACGCCCTCCTGCGAGATCCATCCGCTCGCCATCGGCGGGCGCGAGGACCCGGTCCGTCTGGTCTTCGACGCCGAGCCCGGCCCTGCGGTGGTGGTCGGCCTCGCCGATCTGGGCGACCGCTTCCGGCTGGTCGCCAACGAGGTCGACGTGGTCGAGCCGCCGGCCCCGCTGCCCCACCTGCCCGTCGCCCGCGCCGTCTGGAAGCCGCGTCCGGACCTGCCCACCTCCACCGAGGCCTGGCTGACGGCCGGCGCGCCGCACCACACCGTGCTCTCCGGCGCGCTCGGCACCGAGGAACTCGAGGACCTCGCCGAGATGCTCGGCGTGGAGCTGCTGGTGATCGACGACGACACGAACATCCGCCGGTTCACCAAGGAACTGCGCTGGAACCAGGCCTACCACCGGCTGGCTCAGGGATTCTGACCCCACCGCCGGCGGCATCGGTGACGCCCGCCCCCCCGGGCGGGCGTCACCGCCTTCCCACTCGCCCGACTCCCGCAGTCCCGCAGTCCCGCAGTCCCGCAGTGTTGCAAGGAACGGAGTAGCCCCGTGCCGAAAGACACAGTCGTTTCACAGAGCAAGCTGACGGTCTGCCAGGAGGGCGCCGCCACCCTCCCGGACGGGCGGCCCGTCACCCGCTGGACCATCAGCTCGCCGGAGGGCGTGACGGCGGAGGTGCTAGACCTGGGCGCCCGCCTCCAGGCTCTGCACGCGCCGGACCGGCACGGTCGGCGGGCGAACGTCGTCCTCGGCTGCGAGGGCGTCGAGGACCTGCTCGGCGAGGCCGCCTACCTCGGTGCCACGGTCGGCCGGTACGCCAACCGGATCGCCGACGGCCTGCTGCCGCTCGACGGCACGACGCACCGGCTGGCGACCCAGCCCGACGGCCACACCCTGCACGGGGGACCGGACGGCTTCGCCACCCGGCTCTGGGACGGTGTTCCCGTCCGGGAGGGAAGGCGGGCCGGAGTGCGCCTGCGCGTGCACAGTCCCGCCGGCGACCAGGGGTTCCCGGGGGCGCTCACCGCCGAGATGACGTACCTGCTCGACCCGGCCGGTGCACTGTGGATCGGTTACCGGGCGACCACGGACGCCCCGACGGTGGTCAACCTCGCCAACCACGCGTACTTCAACCTGGCCGGCGAGGGCAGCGGGACGGTGCTCGACCACCTGCTCCGGGTCGAGGCCCCCGAGTACCTGCCAGTCGACGGGGAGCTGATCCCGATCGGCCCGATCGCCCGGGTCGCCGACACGCCCTTCGACCTGCGCGAGGCGGCGGTGATCGGCGAGCGCGTCGCCTTCGCGGACCCGCAGATCCGCCGGGCCGGTGCGGGCTTCGACCACAACTGGGTGCTCGGCGGGAACGGGTTCCGCAGGGTAGCCGTGCTGAGCCATCCGGGCAGCGGCCGGCGCGTCGAGTGCCTGACGACGGAACCGGGGCTCCAGGTCTACACCGGCAACCACTTCGACGGCTCGCTGACCGGCCGCTCCGGCCGTCCCTACCACGCGTACGCGGGCATCGCGTTGGAGACGCAGCACTTCCCGGACTCGCCGAACCGTTCCGAGTACCCCTCCACCGTCCTGCTCCCCGGTGAGGAGTTCCACTCGATGACGGTCTACTGCTTCTCGGCGGAGTAGCGGACGTTCCACTGAGGGGAACGGGGGCGGTGGGCCGGCAGGGGCCCGCCGCCCCCTTCACATCGTTCCTCAGCGGCGGCGAAGATCCGCACGTCCCAGGCCAGCACGGTCCGTCGGTGGCGGTGAGGCCCTCGACCCAGCGGGTCGCGGTCGCGCCCGCCGGAAGGTCCAGCGGGCTGCCCGGGACGCTACGCAGTGGGAGGTCCGAGGGCAGGTTGCTGAACTCGTCGTACCAGGCGCCCGCGGCGGTGGCGAGCCGTGGCGGAGCGGTCTCGTGGCGCGCCCGGGCCTCCTGATCGGCGTAGCCGGTGCGGGGGCCGAGCACGAGGTGGCCACCGGCCTCGGCGTAGGCCTCCAGCCAGTCGAGCAGGGAGTCCTCGGCGAGGTAGAGCGCGGGGACGACCAGCACCGGGTGGCGTCGGGCGGCCGCCTCGGACACCAGACCCTCGCTCCCTCAGCCTCCGGCCGGGGGGACCCCCCATGCCGCGGGCGTCGTGCAGTTGGCGGGCGTGCAGGATCCGCACCTGGCGGCCGGTCTCGAAGGCGCCGCGGTAGAACGGGTCGAAGACGCGGTGGTAGGAGGCCGGATCCGGGCCGCCGTCCGGCTTCGCCAGCGGCGGGTACTTCTGCACCAGCCACTTGCTGGGCATCGAGTAGACCATCGCGAGGTCGGCATCGGGATCGATGCCGGCGACCGGCCCGCCCGCGGTCTCGAACTCGGCTCCCAGCCAGGCGAGTTCGGCGTACACCCGGCCGGGCCTGCCACTGTGCGGCAGGACGCCACCCCAGTACGTCTCGGCGCCGATGTGCAGGGTGTGCCAGTGCCAGTACTCGATCATCCGCGCGCCGCGCGAGACCAGGGCCCAGGCGGCCTGCCGCCACTGGCCGTCGAAGGCGGGCCGGTTCTCCGAAGTGCCGCTGATGGCCTGGGCGTTGGTCTCGGTGACCAGGAACGGCTCCTGGCGGGAGGAGAAGATCCGGTCGGCGCCGGGCGCCCCAGCCCATCCGGCGGCCGGTTGCCCGGTCGGTGGCGATCTCCGGGTACTGCCGGGCCATCCACGGCGGCACGGCGTAGGTGGGCGTGCCGAGGACGACCGCGATGCCGCCCTCGTGGGCGCCGTCGAGCACCGAGGTGAGCCAGTCCAGCTCGAACCTGCCGCTCGTAGGCTCCCAGGTGGGCCAGACCGACTCGCCGACCCGGATGACGCCCGACGGCGCCGTCGTCCGATGCCCGAGCGCCGCAACGTCGCGGTCCCGACGGTTCACGGGTGGGCGCTGACCGGGCAAGCAGGACGGGCAGTGTGCGCAATGTGTGCGTTAACATTCGGACGTCTTGACGCTGCCTCAGCGTCTGGTCATAGTGATGGTCGGTGCAGCCCGGCCGGGAGTTTCCTCGCCGCCCTGGGTGCGCCAATTCTCGGCCCATAATTGTTAGCGCTAACAATATTGGACGCTTTCTTCCTTCCCCACCCGCGAAGGAGTTCGTTCATGACCATGCGATCGTGGCTGTGCCGCGCCCGGCGGGCGTTGACGGCGGTCGGAACGACCGCGGTGCTCGCCGCCGGTCTGCTCACCGGCACGGGCACCGCTCAGGCCGCCGCCGAGGGGCCGTGCGACATCTACGCCGGCGGCGGAACGCCGTGCGTCGCGGCGCACAGCACCACCCGCGCGCTGTTCGCTACCTATGGGGGCCCGCTGTACCAGGTGCAGCGGGTCTCGGACGGCACGCTGCAGGACGTCGGGGTGCTGTCCGCCGGGGGCGTCGCCGACGCCGCGGCGCAGGACTCCTTCTGCGCGGCCACCACCTGCACCATCACCCGCGTCTACGACCAGACCGGGGGCGGCAACACCCTGGTCTACCAAGGGCTCGGCGGGACCGGCGGCGCCGACACGGCGGCCGTCGCGAACGCGGAGCCGCTGAGCGTGGGCGGCCGCAAGGCGTACGCGCTCCACATCAACCCCGGCAACAGCTATTTCGCCCACAACTCCGCCGGGGGCGTGCCGACCGGCAGCTTGCCCGAGGGCGAGTACATGGTCACCAGCGGCACCCACGTCAACCAGGGCTGCTGCTTCGACTACGGCAACACGGAGATCGACCACAAGGCCGACGGCAACGGCGCCATGGACGCGATCAACTTCAGCACGGAATGCTGGTTCGGCGGCTGCAGCGTAACCGGGCCGTGGGTGCAGGCGGACCTGGAGAACGGCCTGTTCTCCGGCGGCAGCAAGACGTGGAACCCCCACCAGGTCCCGCAGACCAGCCGTTTCGTCACCGCGATGCTCAAGAACAACGGCACCAGCCAGATGGCACTCAAGGGTGCCGACGCCCAGTCCGGCAGCCTGACCGAGCTCTACAGCGGCTCACTTCCCGGTGGATGGAGCCCGATGCACAAGCAGGGCGCCGTCATCCTCGGCAGCGGCGGCGACTGCTGCCAGACCAACCGCAACGCGAGCGCCGGCACCTTCTACGAGGGCGCCATGGTGAGGGGCTACCCCTCCGACGCCACCGACGCCGCGGTCCAGGCCGACATCGCCGCGGCCGGCTACCGCACCGGCGTCACCACCCCTTTCACCCCAGGCGCGAAGGTGTCGCTGCGGGCCACCACCTCCTGCTGCACCAACGACTACCTGCAGCACGACACGAGCGACGACAGGGTCGTGATCGCGCCGGTGACCTCCGGCAGTTCCGCCACCGACAAGGGCAACGCCACCTGGATCGTCCGCGCCGGCCTGGCCGACAGCGGCTGCGTCTCCTTCGAGTCGGCCAACTCGCCCGGCAGTTACCTCAGGCACTACGCGTTCCAGCTCCACCTCCAGTCCAATGCGGGCACCAGCCAGTTCGCCGCCGACGCCACCTTCTGTGCGCAGCCCGGGAACAGCGGCACCGGCTACTCCCTCCGGTCCTCCAACTCCCCGGAGAGGTACGTCCGTCACTACCGCTTCGCCGGCTACATCGCGACCAACGGCGGCGCCAACGCCTGGGACAACCCCTCGTCGTGGGCCCAGGACACCAGCTGGCTCGCCGCCGTCCCCTGGAGCTGACCAGCAGCCCCGTGCCGGGTCCCGTTCCGAAGAGGGCCGAAGCCGTACCGGACCCGGGGGCGTCGGCGCCACCCGCGCCGTCCGCACAGCCGGACGCCGGGAGGGTCGTCGGCGCCCATCCCATCCCACCCAGTGAAGGAACTCCTCATGATCAAACCGTGGATGCACCGCCTCCGACACGCGTTCCTCGCAGCCGGTACCACCGCTGCGCTCGCCGCCGGCCTGCTCACCGCCACGGCCACCACCTCGCAGGCCGCCACCCAGGGGCCGTGCGACATCTACGCCGCGGGCAGCACCCCGTGCGTCGCCGCGCACAGCACCACCCGAGCCCTGTACGGGACGTACAACGGCCCGCTGTACCAAGTCAGGCGCGCCTCCGACAACGCGACCAGGGACATCGGCCTGCTCAGCACCGGCGGATACGCCGACGCCGCCGCACAGGACTCCTTCTGCGCCGGCACCAGCTGCGTCATCACCGTCCTCTACGACCAGTCCGGCAAGGGGAACCACCTCACCCAGGCGCCCGCCGGCGGCGCGGCCGGCGGGCCGGACAACCTCGCCAACGCCTTCGAGGCGCCGGTCACCGTCGCCGGCCACAAGGCATACGGCGTTTACGTGGCCCCCGGGACCGGCTACCGCAACAACAACACCAACGGCATCGCCACCGGCGACCAGCCCGAGGGCATGTACGCCATCTTCGACGGCACGCACTTCAACGGTGGCTGCTGCTTCGACTACGGCAACGCCGAGACCAACAACCTTGACACCGGCAACGGCCACATGGAGGCCCTCTACTTCGGCAACAACAAGAGCTGGGGCTCGGGCAGCGGCAACGGCCCCTGGGTCATGGCCGACCTGGAGAACGGCCTGTTCTCCGGGGTCAACCGCGGATTCAACGCCAATGACCCCAGCATCAACAACCGTTTCCTGACCGCCATGCTCAAGGGTGGCCCGAACCAGTGGGCCCTCCGCGGCGGCGACGCCCAGTCGGGCGGCCTGTCCACCTTCTACAACGGCGTACGCCCCAACGCCACCGGCTACAACCCGATGCACAAGGAAGGCGCGATCATCCTCGGCATCGGCGGTGACAACAGCAAGTGGGCCCAAGGCACCTTCTACGAAGGGGTCATGACCCAGGGCTACCCGTCGGACGTCACCGAGAACGCCGTCCAGGCCAACATCACCGCCGTCGGCTACAACGGCGGCTCCACCGGCACCGGCATGCTGACCCCCGGCTCCCGGATCTCCCTGCAGGCCACCACCGCGCCCTGCTGCACCTCCCACTACCTCCGCCACAACGACACCGACTCCAAGGTCGTCATCTCCGACACCACCTCCTCCAGCTCGGCCACCGACAAGGCCGACGCCACCTGGATCGTCCGCGCCGGCCTGGCCAACAGCTCCTGCCTGTCCTTCGAGTCCGCCAACAACCCCGGGCAGTTCCTGCACCACTACAACTACGAGCTCTACCTGGACTTCGACAGCGGCGCCGGCCCCTTCGCACAGGACGCCACCTTCTGCCCCACCAGGGGCAACAACGGGGTCGGCACCTCCTTCCAGTCCGTCAACTTCCCGACGAAGTACCTCCGCCACTACAACTACACGGCCTACATAGCCAGCAACGGCGGCTCCAACAGCTGGGACAGCCCCACCAATTGGGCTGCCGACACCAGCTGGCTGGTCGCCCAGCCCTGGGGCTGAGCCGTCGGCGCACCAGCGCTCGGCCGCAGTGCGATGCTGCGGGCGGGTCATGGTGCCGATGGTCCTGACGGGTGCCGAGCTCAGGGGCGAGACCGCCCCTGAGCTCGGGCAGCCAGCGCGGCCGGGGCCTGCACGAGGCCGCCGGCGTCTCGCTGGGCCAAGCGCCGGATGGAATCTCTGGCTCGGGGGAGGAGACGATCGGCGAAGACCCGTACCCGGTCGGCACCGTCGCCACCGCCTACGTCCAGGGCCTGGAGCCGGCCGGGGTCGTCGCCACCCTCAAGCACTTCGCCGGGTACTCCGCCTCCCGCGCCGGCCGCAACCTCGCCCCCGTCTCCATGGGCCCGCGTGAGCGCGCTGACGTCATCCTGCCGCCCTTCGAGATGGCCGTGCGCGAAGGGCGCCCCCGCTCGGTCATGCCCGGCTGCACCGACACCGACGGCCTGCCCTCCTCCGCCGACCAGAACCTGCTCACCGGACTGCTCCGGGACACCTGGGGATTCACCGGAACGGTCGTCGCCGACTACTTCGGCATCGCCTTCCTCAAGACCCTGCACGGCGTGGCCGAGGAGGTCCGGCGGGCCCGGCCCCCGAGACGAGGAGGACAACCTGGTCGCGGGCGCCGCATGGCGTCTGCGGCTGAGTCTGGCGGCGGGCAGCCGCCTTCGGCTCGGCTGTCCCCAGCCGGACGTGGCCCACTGACCCGCCGACACGTCACGGGGCAGGGAGGGAGTCGGTGCCCGGCTCGGGGTCCGGCCAGACCAGCAGCACGGAGCAGGGAGCGGGGTCGACGACGAAGCGGGTGGCGGGGCCGAGTCTGTGCGGCCCGAACCGGGTGCGGGCACCGTCGCGGGCGGGCACGAGCAACTCGGCCCCCTCCGCCGCCGAGACGACCTCGTGCTCGGTACGGCCGGTGCGCCCCGGGCGGGTGCAGGGCCATCCGAGCCGTAGCGCGGCCTCGGCGTTGCACAGCTGTGCCGGTACCAGCACGGCCGCCAGGAACCCGATCACGGTCCGAGCCGTTCGGCCTCGGCCGCCGCGTGGGCGGAGGAGATTGCACCGGTGCCGACCACCACCCCGCGGCGGGGACGGTGACCACCTCTTCCGGCTTCCCCCACGGCCGTACCACCGCACAGACCGGCGCCCCGGGGCCCCGGCCGCAGGGCCCCGCTCCCGAGGCGAAGCGGGGAGCGCCGCGGTCAGGGCGGGAGGTCACTCCTGCGAGGCCGACGGCTGCGCCCGTGCCTCGACCACCAGCGCGTGGCCGGGGCGGTTGGTCAGGCCCGGGGCTGCGAGGCCGTGCCGGCGTGTCCGAACAGGACGGTGGCGCAGCGGAGGACGAGCGCGGTGTGGCGGTGGCTGATGTGGGCGGGGGCGGAGCCGACGTGGGAGCCGATCAGCTCGTGGGGCAGGAGCAGGCTGGTCCAGCGCTGGATGGCCTGGTGTTCGATCGGGTCGATGTTGTCCGATCCCCAGATCCGGTCGGTGCGTTCGAGGATGCCGAGGTCGGCGCGGGCCCCGCCGGAGGAGCAGGACTCGATCTCCAGCCCGGGGTGGCGGCTGCGCAGTTCGTCCAGGAGTCGGTAGACCGCCGTCGTCTGGGTGTGCACGCCGGGTCGGCCGTCGTGGACGGCGTCGGCGAGGTCGCGGTTGTGATCCCACTTGATGTAGTCGATGCCCACCTCCCGGACGAGGGTGCTGATCCGCTGCAGCAGGTAGGCGTGGGCGTCGGGGTGCGCGACGTCCAGGACGTGCTGGCTGCGCTGCTCGAACGGGAGGCGTTCGGGGTCGGCGAGGAGCCAGTCGGGATGGGCGCGGGCCAGGTCGGAGTCGGGGTTGACCATCTCGGGCTCGAACCAGAGGCCGAACTGCATGCCGAGCCCGTGGACGTGGTCGGCGAGCGGGCGGAGTCCCTCGGGCCACACCTTCTCGTCGACGTACCAGTCGCCGAGGCCGGCCCGGTCGTGGCGGCGGTGGCGGAACCAGCCGTCGTCCACGACGAACCGTTCCACGCCGACCGCCGCCGCGGTGTTCGCGAGGGCGCGTACCCGCTCGGCGCCGTGGTCGAAGTAGACCGCCTCCCAGATGTTCAGGGTGACGGGCCGGCGGTGTTCGGGTGCTGCGGCCGGGCTCGGAGCATGTCGTGGAATCCGCGGCTGATCCCGTCCAGACCCGTGCCGGAGGTCGCGAAGTACACCCACGGGGTCCGGTAGAACTCGCCCTGCGCCAGCCGGATCTCACCGGCGTCCAGCAGCTCGCCGCCGCCGAGGACCGTCGTCCCGGCGGCCAGCCGCTCCGCGTACTGGACGTGGTTGCCGCTCCAGGCGGGGTGCACGCCCCAGACCTCGCCGTGCCGGAAGCCGAAGCCCTCGGTGCCGGTGAGCAGCAGGCCGGCGTCGAAGCCGGTGCGGCCGCGGCGGTTCTCCCTCGACCAGACGCCGTGCCGCAGCGGGGAGCGTTGCGGGGAGCGCTCACGGGCCCAGCGGCTGGTGAAGTCCAGCAGTTCCGCGGCGTGGGCGGGTACCGGCAGTACGCATGCCAGCGCGTCCAGGGTGTAGGTGTCCGGCGCCGTGTTGGTCAGGGTGTGGCGCAGCAGCACCACGCCCTGCTCCGTCATCTGCAGCTCGGTGTCCAGCACGAGCCCAGCGCCGGGGTCCAGGGCCCGGACGTGGACGGTGCCGCCCCGGCCGTCCTGGGCGCGCACGGCGACCGGCTCGGCGAGTTCGAACCGCAGGGGGCGGACCCGGCCGTCGCGGTGCCCGGCCAGGGCCGGACGTCCGAACCAGCCCCAGCCCTGCCCCTGGGAGGGCATCAGGCTCCCGGCCTGGTGGCGCGGGGTTCGGCCCATGGCGTCGAGCGCGACGGCCGCGTCACCGGCCGACACCACGACGAGGTTCGCCCCAGTCATTTCGTCCTCGTTCAGGGGTGGCTTGGTCCAGTCTGTCCGGCGGGCGCCGGGCCGAAACCGAGGCGGCACGGCCACAGGCCCGTGTGGTTCTGTCCGGGGGTGGATCTGTCAGCGCTCACGAAATGCCCCTTGCCGGGCGCCTTCGCCGGTGCGGGCTCCCCCGTCGGCGCGTTGGTTCCGGGCCCCCGGCCGACGGAGTGCACCCCTAGGGATGGCACGTGGCCCTTTCCGAGCGCGTCAACTGGCCCTCGCACAGCTGGACTGACGGCACCTCCGGCGCTGGCGGCGGGCTGGTCAAGATTGGGTAACGCGGCGCGAGGGCCTTGCCGGTGTCAATTGTTAGCGTTAACAATCGGTCTCGAGCGAAACGGCGTCGATACCTCACGTTCACGCAGCCGGTGCCGTTCGCGCGATCGACGATCCCGAGAGGAAGTCCCCACATGTCCAAGAGAGTTGCGTCGGTCCTGGTCGCCGGTGCGATGGTCACCGTCCTCACCGCGTGCGGTTCCGGCGGAGGTGGGGGCTCGGCCGACAAGGGGGCCGGCCACAAGCTTGTGGTGGGCTTCTCGCAGGTCGGCGCGGAGAGTGGCTGGCGCACCGCGAACACGAAGTCGATCCAGGACTCCGCGAAGAAGGCGGGCATCGAGCTGAAGTTCTCCGACGCGCAGCAGAAGCAGGAGAACCAGATCAAGGCGATCCGCTCGTTCATCCAGCAGAAGGTGGACGTGATCGCCTTCTCGCCGGTGGTGGAGTCGGGTTGGGACACCGTGCTGAAGGAAGCGAAGGACGCCAAGATCCCGGTGATCCTCACCGACCGCGCGGTGGACTCCAAGGACGACTCGCTCTACGTCTCCTTCCTGGGCTCGGACTTCGTCGAGGAGGGCAAGAAGGCCGGCGACTGGCTGGTGAAGGAGTACCAGGGCAAGTCCGACGAGGTGAACATCGTCGAACTGCAGGGCACCACCGGTTCGGCGCCGGCCAACGACCGCAAGGCGGGCTTCGGTGACGTGATCAAGGCTGACGCGAAGTTCAAGGTGGTGGCCTCGCAGACCGGTGACTTCACCCGCGCGAAGGGCAAGGAGGTCATGCAGGCCTTCCTGAAGGCCCAATCGAAGGTCGACGTGCTGTACGCGCACAACGATGACATGGCACTGGGTGCGATCCAGGCCATCGAGGAGGCCGGCAAGAAGCCGGGCACCGACATCAAGATCATCTCGGTGGACGGCGTCAAGGACGCCTTCACCGCCATGAGCCAGGGCAAGATCAACGTCGATGTGGAGTGCAACCCGCTCCTCGGCGACCAGCTGATGGACCTGGCGAAGAAGGTCAAGGCCGGCGAGCAGGTGCCGAAGCGGATCAAGACGCAGGAGAGCGTCTTCACCCAGGACCAGGCCGCCGCAGCGCTGCCGACCCGCCAGTACTGAACGGGCCCGCCCGCACGGGGAGCGATCGGCGGACCGCTCCCCGGGCGGGCCGGGTCGCAAAAGGAGAGGAGAACCGGGGTGCGTCAGCAACCGGTCCTGGAAGTGCGGGGGATCCGCAAGGAGTTCCCCGGGGTGGTGGCGCTGGACGGGGTCGACTTCCGGCTCTTCCCCGGCGAGGTGCACGCCCTGATGGGGGAGAACGGCGCCGGCAAGTCCACGCTGATCAAGGTGCTGACCGGGGTGCACCCGGCGGACGGCGGCGAGGTGGTGCTGGCCGGCCGGCGGGTGCGGATCGCCGGGCCGCTGCAGGCCCAGCAGGCGGGCATCAGCACTGTCTACCAGGAGGTGAACCTCTGCCCGAACCTGTCGGTCGCGGAGAACATCTTCATCGGCCGCGAACCGCGGCGCCTGGGTCTGATCGACTGGGCCGAAACGCGCCGCCGGGCCGCCGAGTTGGTCCGCACGCTGGAGCTCGACATCGACGTAAGCGCGCCGCTGGGCAGCCACTCCATCGCCGTCCAGCAGCTGGTGGCCATCGTCCGCGCCGTGGACGTCTCGGCCAAGGCGCTGATCCTGGACGAGCCGACCTCCAGCCTGGACCGCGACGAGGTGCGCCAGCTCTTCACCGTGATGCGACGGTTGCGCGACCAGGGGGTCGCCATCCTGTTCGTCTCGCACTTCCTCGACCAGATCTACGAGATCTGCGACCGGATGACCGTCCTGCGCAACGGCCGGTTGGAGGGCGAGTACCTGACCAGTGAGCTCAACCAGGTCGAGCTGGTCTCCCGGATGATCGGCTCCGAACTCGCCGGACTCGACCAACTCGTCGGCGGCACACGGCACGAGCGCTCCGCACCGGCCACCGACCGGCCCTTCCTGCAGGCCGAGGGCCTGGCCCGGCAGGGCGGTGTCGAACCGTACGACCTCGCCATCGGTCCCGGTGAAGTGATCGGCCTCGCAGGCCTGTTGGGTTCCGGCCGGACCGAGGCCGCCCGGCTGCTGTTCGGCGCCGACCACAAGGACCGCGGCACCGTGCGGATCAACGGCACCGAGACGGACCTGCGCAGCCCGCGCGACGCGATCGCCCACGGCGTCGCGTTCTGCTCGGAGAACCGCAAGACCGAGGGCCTGGTCGGCGAGCTGACCGTCCGGGAGAACATCGTGCTGGCGCTACAGGCGGCCCGCGGCTGGGCCCGTCCGCTGTCGCGCACCACGCAGGACGCGCTGGCGCTGCGCTGGATCCGTGCCCTGGACATCCGCCCGGGCGACCCGGAGGCGCTGGTCCGCAACCTCAGCGGCGGGAACCAGCAGAAGGTGCTGCTGGCCCGCTGGCTGATCACCGACCCCAAGCTGCTGATCCTGGACGAGCCCACCCGCGGAATCGACATCGGTGCCAAGGCCGAGATCCAGAAGCTGGTCGCGGACCTCGCCGAGAAGGGCATGGCGGTGCTGTTCATCTCCGCCGAACTGGAGGAGGTGCTGCGGCTCAGCCATCGCGTCGGCGTGCTGCGCGACCGCCGGATGGTCGCCCAACTCGACAACGACGGCGAGCTCACCCCGGAGCGCGTCCTGGCCACCATCGCGAGCGGAGCGGAACAATGACCACGGCGCCGACCACCCCGAGGATCAGGGCGGTGACCCGGCACCGGCTGTTCTGGCCGGCCGCGGTGCTGGCCGTGCTGCTGCTCGCCAACCTCGCCTTCACCTCGGACTTCTTCGCCCTCCACCTCAAGGGCGGTCACTTGTACGGCAGTACGATCGACATCCTGCACTTCGGCGCGCCGCTGATCCTGGTGTCGCTCGGCATGACTCTGGTGATCGCCACCGGTGGGATCGACCTCTCGGTCGGCTCCACGGTCGCCATCGCCGGTGCGCTGGCCTGCCTGCACATCAGTGAGGCCACCGACCCGGGGAGCCTTGGCACGGTGCTCGGCGCGGTCGGTCTCGCGCTCGGTACGGCGGTACTGCTGGGCATCGCGAACGGGGTGCTGGTGGCCCGGGTCGGGGTGCAGCCGATCATCGCCACCCTGATCCTGATGGTCGCCGGCCGCGGCGTCGCCCAGCTGATCACCGACGGCCAGATCATCACGATCACCAGCGAGCCGTACAAGCTGATCGGCGGCGGCTACTGGCTGGCGATGCCGTTCGCGATCCTGCTCAGCGGACTCGTCGCGCTGCTCACCGCGCTGCTCACCCGCTCCACCGCGCTCGGCCTGCTGCTGGAGTCGGTCGGCGGCAATCCCGTGGCCAGCCGGCTGGTCGGGATCCGGGCGATGCGCCTGGTCGGCCTGGTGTACGTGTTCAGTGCGCTGTGCGCGGCGGTCGCCGGACTGATGGTCTCCTCGAACGTCTCGGCGGCGGACGGCAACAACGCCGGGCTGTGGATCGAACTCGATGCCATTCTCGCGGTGGTGATCGGCGGGACCTCGCTCAACGGCGGCCGGTTCTCGATCGGCGGCACCGTCCTCGGCGCGCTGATCATCCAGACCCTCTCCACCACCGTCTACACCATGGGCATTCCGCCGGAGACCACGCTGGTCTTCAAGGCCTTCGTGGTGATCACGGTCTGCCTGGTCCAGTCGCCGAACTTCCGTGCCAAGCTCGTCCGGCGCGGCGCCGGTCGCCGGAGCGGTGTCCGGCCGAGTCCCGCCGCCGCCACGACCAACCGGGAGGTCGGCGCGTGAACGCCAACACCCTGCTGACCAGAGTCCGCGAGCAGATCCCGCTGCTGGTCACCTCCGTCCTGCTGGTGTCGATGTTCACCGTCGGCTCGGTGCAGTACGACGGGTTTTTCTCCGGGCAGGTGCTGCTCAACCTGCTGATCGACAACGCCTTCCTGCTCGTGGTCGCGGTCGGGATGACCTTCGTCGTGCTGACCGGTGGCATCGACCTGTCGGTCGGTGCGGTGGTGGCGCTGTCCACCATGGTCTCCGCCTGGCTGGTGGAGCGGCACGGCTGGCCGCCGCTGGTGGTCATCCCGCTGGTGCTGCTGATGGGCACGGCCGGCGGCTGGGTGATGGGGTGGGTGATCCACGTCTTCGAGATCCAGCCCTTCATCGTGACCCTGGCGGGCATGTTCCTGGCCCGGGGCCTGTGCTACACGATCAGCATCGAGTCGATCTCCATCACGGATCCGTCGTACACCGCGATGGCCCAGACCCGGATCCCGCTCGGCGACCTGTTCGTCTCGCCGAGTGTGCTGATCGCGCTGCTGGTGCTGGCAGCCGGGTTCGTCGTGCTGCACTACACCCGGCTCGGGCGGAACGTGTACGCGCTCGGCGGCAGCGAGCAGTCCGCTCTGCTGATGGGCCTGCCGGTGGGGCGGACCAAGACCACCGTGTACGCGATCAGCGGCTTCTGCTCGGCGCTCGGCGGTGTGCTGCTCACCTTCTACATGCTCTCCGGCTACGGCCTGCACGCGGTCGGCCTGGAACTGGACGCGATCGCCGCCGTGGTGATCGGCGGCACCCTGCTCACCGGCGGCTCCGGCTACCTGCTGGGCACCTTGCTGGGCGTGCTCGTGCTGGGCCTGATCCAGACCGTCATCAGCTTCCAGGGCACCCTCAGCTCGTGGTGGACCAGGATCGTGATCGGCGGGCTGCTGTTCGTCTTCATCGTCCTGCAGCGCCTGATCACCGCCCGCCGTCGGTAGCGCACCGCGCCGCCCCGGCACGGCCCGCCCGGGCCGTGCCGGGGCGAGCTTCGTGTCGGACCGCCGGCGGCGGAATCACTCGGCCGCCGGGAGTCCGGCATCGCCCGGCTGTGCGCCCCCGCCGCCTCGACGAACGGGCTCCTGTCGGTCGTCGTCGCCCGCGGCCAGATCCGTTGCCCCCTGGGTGGACTTCGCCGGATCGCTCGCGTCGGCACGGTCCGCGGGAGTGACCACCGGCGTGCCCGAGAGCACCCGGGTGAGGAGCGATTGGGGCAACCCCCAGCCCCGGAACCGGTCGAAGGGCACGTGCAGCCAGTGGACGTGGCTCGCCCGGCTCGACACCAACTGGTGCGGGGCCGCGGCCCGGAGCAAGGAGGCCCGTTTCCGCTACTTCGGCACGGAGGGAGTCTTCGAACAGCTCGACTCGGTCAGCCGGTGGCAGGACAAGAAGGGCACGCACGACGTCACCGCGCACCTGCATTCCGCGCGCACCCTCACCCCGGACGACCCGGCGCGAGCCCACGTCGCCCCGGAGCTGCGCATCGGGGTTCGACATGGTCCCTGGGAATAGTGCCCGCGGACCGAGCCCGGTCCGGGCCGCGACGGCAGTCACTCGAACCCGGCACCGCGCACTGGCCCGGTGCCGACCCCCGGGCATCGCGCCACGGCACCGTCCTCCCGGCTGACGGCCCGGCTCCGGCCCGCCGGGAAGGGAAACCGGGTGAGCGTCGCGGGCCGGGCCGCGTGCTCGCGCGGTTTCCGTGGTTGCTGCGCCTCAGGGCGTAAAGTCCTGACCGTAGGACGTGAATCTGGTCGGCCGAATTGTTCGCAGGGAACAAGAACGTGAGCCATGTAATCCGGAGGGCCAGCGAGCTGGTCCTGAACGAGACGACGGTCACCGCGCTTCGGGCCGGGCTGACGGGCACCGCCGACGAGGT
>NZ_JBEZIR010000055.1:0-52051 GCF_040651175.1 Kitasatospora sp. NPDC048540 | reverse complement strand
GGCTGGCCGACGACTCCCCGGCGGGCCTGCTGATCGGCGCGTACGCGCTGTTCGGCCCACCCCGGTCGCGTCCCGGCGGCGTGTCGGTTGCCGCCGGGACCGTGGTGTCAGGTGTCAGGTGAGCGGCTTGGCGCCCCGCTCGGCGAGCATGTCCGTGATCAGGCCGATCTCGGCCTGCTGCCCGTTGATCATCGTCTGGGCGAGCCGCTTCTCGGCCGGGTTGGTGCTGGCGTCGACGTACGCCTGGGCCATCCCCAGCCCGCCCTTGTGGTGCTCGATCATCAGCTGCAGGTACCAGACCTCGGCGTCCCGGCCGTTGAGCGAACGCAGCCGGTCCAGCTCGGTGTTGGTCGCCATGCCGGGCATCAGCGAGCCGTCGTGCGCCTCGTAGGTGTGGCCCATCCACGCCATCGGCTTGGCCGCGGAGGTCTGGGTCAGCCCCCACTGGTCGAGCCAGCCCATCAGCATGCCGCGCTGGTTGGCCTGGGTGTTGATGATGTCGAAGGCCAGCGTGCGGACGGCCTCGTCCCCGGTCCGGTCGCGGACGATGAACGACATGTCCACCGCCTGCTGGTGGTGGGCGGCCATGTCCCGGGCGAAGCCCGCCTCCGGGGAGTCGGTGGCGGGTGTCGCCGCGGCGGTGACGGCCGTGCCGGAGGCGGGCGGACCGCCCGCCAGCAGGGCGGGCAGACCGAGGCCGAGCGCCACCACGGCCGCCAGAGCGGCCGGCCACCAGAGCCGGCGCCGGGGTGCCCCGGCCGGTCCGGCGCCGAGCTCCTCGGGCCCGGCCACCGCGGTGGCGGTGGCGCCGGCGTTGGCGTCCGGGCGGTTCTTCCCGGCCGGGGTCACTTCATGGCCCCGTTGCTGCAGGACGCGCCGGGCTCCTGGGTCTGCGGCCCCTGCACGTACTTGGTGAAGAACTGCTCGACCCGCGGGTCGGTGGCGCTGTCGACCTTCAGCTGGGTGCCCCAGGCGTTGAGGGTGATGGTGCCGGCCTCGTCCGGGTACGGGCTCATGAAGGAGTACGGGGTGACCTTGACCTTCTCCGAGAGCGCCTTGATGTCGTCCGGGGTGGCCTTGGCGTTGTAGGTGACCCAGACGGCGCCGTGCTCCAGCGAGTGGACGGCGTTCTCGTTCTGAACCGGCTGGTCGTAGACGTTGCCCATGCAGGTCAGCCAGACCGGGTTGTGGTCGCCGCCGACCGGCGGGGTCTGCTGGTAGGTGACCTTGGTGCTGACGTGGTTGCGGGTGAGGTTGTCGAAGGTCTGGACGCCGTCGATCGGGGCGTTCGCCGCGTCCTTGCGCGCCTTGTCGGCGGCCGCGGCGGCGGCCTTCTTGTCGTCCCGCTTCTGCTTGGCGTCCAGCGCGATCCAGCCGCCGACGGCGACCATGCCGCCGATCAGCACGGTGGCCAAGCTGATGGCGATGAACTTGTTGCGCTTGTCGCGGCGTTCCTCGGCGGCGCGCAGCTCGGCGATCCGGGCCCGGCGGTCGGCGGCCTGGTCGGCGCGGCCGCCGGGGCGGCCCTGCCGGTTCGCCGACTGCTTGGACTGCTTGGAGGCGGAACCCATGGGATGTCCTTGTCCCCGCCGTGCGTTCTGGCACAGCGGTGTGCGGGGTGGTGGGGTGCGGCGGAGCCGCCGGGCCGAGCGGGGTCGGCCGTGATCCGGCGGTGGGTTCCGCTCAGGTCCGGTTGACTTGGAGGATGTGCAGGTCGGGCGAGTGGTCGGCGCCGTGCAGTGCCCCGACGCAGGCCCCGGCCGCGGTCGGCAGCCGGGCCGGGACCAGCCGGGCCGCCACCACGGTGGCGGGCTGCGGGGGAGCGTTCGGGAGCTGGGCCTCGGGTCCGCAGAACGGATGGTTCGAGCAGCCGCTGCCCGGGACCGGGTGCCCGCCGTCGGCGGTGCACCAGGTCAGCGGGGTGTTCTCCGACCCGGCCGGGGCCGCCGGCCGGGCCGTGGTGGCGGTCCTGCTGGCGGTCCTGGTGGTCCGGGACGGCGTGGCCGACCACCGTGGTCACCGGGAGCGGGGCGGCGGCCGGGTGCGCGCCGACGGCGCCGGACCGGTCCGCGCAGGGCAGCAGCGCCATCAGGCCGGTCAGGAGCAGGGACCACAGCACCACGGCCGGACGGGGGACCGCGGGTGCGGCTCTCCCCGGCGGGGGTACGGTCGGCCCTGGCACGGTCATGCGCACATATTAATCAGCCGAACGAGTGATGTGATGCCCCTCGTCGGCCTTCCTGGGCCTGCTGGTCACAAGCGGGTTGCCGCTTCATCGCCCCTGGTTGGGGCACTTCCGACAAGCCCGGACGGATCGTCCCCCGAGATGGCCGGAACGCCCCTCCCACGGGATGGCCGGTTGTCCCGGAATCCCGGACACGGTCGGTTCCGGTCGGGAACAATGACGACGAGGCCGGCACCGGGGGCCGCTCGGCGGTCGGCACGCGCTCGGCAGACGGCACACACGGACGAGGAGCGGCCAGTTGAGCGACCAGGGTGCACACCCGCAGCTGCGGCCGGAGGACGGCTGGTGGCACGCGGTCTACCAGGGCCCGGCCGGCACCCTGCCGGACACCCCGGACGCGGTGCCGGACGCGGGCAGTGTGGACGACTGGTTCAACTCGGCGGCCGGGGTGATCGGTGCCCCGCGCACGGCCGGCTCCGTTCCCCACCCGCCCGAGGGCACCGTCCCCGCGCCGGAGAGCCCGGCGATGGACAGCCCCGCGCCGGCGCTGACCGCCGAGCCTGCCGTGACCGCCCCCGTACCCGCGGCCGCACCTGTCCCCAGTCCTGAACCCGTACCGGTACCGCTACCGGTAGGGGTACCCGTATCCGCACCTGAGCCTGTCCCGGTGCCCGCCACCGTCGAGGCCGAGCCGCCGGCGGCGCCCGAGGCCCAGGCCGGTCCGCGGCCGGCCGCCACGCCCGCCCCCACTCCGGTCCCCGCGCCCACTCCGGTCCCCGCGCCCGCCCCGGCTCCCGCCCCCGCCGCGGCTCCTGCGCCCGGCCCGGCTCCCGGCCCCGTACGGCCGGCGCAGCCGATCCAGCCGCTGCGCCGCCCTCGCGTCGAGCCCCCGGTGCCGCACGTCGGCGACCGCCCGCCCACGTACGGTCCCGAGCCCACCGCGCTGCCCGCGGCCGAGCCGGCGACCCTGGCCGCCCTGGTGCCGGACACCGCGCTGGACGGCGCCCAGTACGGGTCCGCCACGCTGCGGGCGGCCTCGGTGCGCGGTGACTCCGCCCGGTACCGCGGCGAGCCGCGCCGGGACGCCCTGCTGGTCACCCGCTTCGGCGAGGGCGAGGACGGGCTGCTGCTGGCGGTTCTGGCGGCGCCCGGGCGGCGGGAGTCCGCCGAGGCCGGCGCCGGGTCGGCTGCGGAGGCGGCCCGCCGTCTCGCCGCCGCGATCGGCCGCAGCCGCAGCGAGCTCGCCGCGGACCTCCGGGCCGGCGCGCGCGACCGGCTCCGCTACGGGCTGCAGCGGCTGACCGTCCTGGCCTCCGGCCCGCTCGCCACCGCGGTCGACACCACCGCCGACGGCCCGGATCGGGCGGGCGCGGCGGGCGGCCACGACAGCGAGGGCGATGAAGGAGGGGACGGCGACGACGAGGCGGACCGGGGCTCGCTGCACTGCATGTTGATCTCGCTGGATCCGTCGGCGACCCACCGGGCCGCCTTCGGCACCGGCCCGGGCGCGCTCTACCTGCTCCGTTCCGGCCACTGGATCGACGCGTACGCGGCCCGGCTGCTGCACCATCCCGACGGGCAGCCTCCGTTGCCGCCCGCTCCGGCGCCCACGCCCCGGCCGTTCCGGTTCCGGCTGGTACCGGCGACGCCCGGGGACATCCTGCTGCTCTGCACCCCCGGTCTGGCCGCGCCGATCGCCGAGGAGCCGGCGGTGGCGCACTTCCTGTCCAACCACTGGGCGCACCCCCACCCGCCCGGCACGGTCGACTTCCTGCGCCAGGTGCAGGTCAGGGCCAAGGGGTACGCCGACGACCGCACGGCCGCCGCGCTCTGGACGGAGTGAGCAGCCGCCCGGGTCCGGTCACGGGCCGCCGTTGCGGGGCGCGGGTCAGCGCGGTCCGAGCAGGGCGGTGGTCACCGCGGCCACCTGGGCCAGGGCGTCCTCCCGGCGGGCGCCGGGCAGCCCGATCGCGATCGGTACCGCGAAACCGTCCAGCAGCGCCCTGATCTGCGTCGCCACGTCCTGGACCGACCCCCGCCCGGCGGGCGCGGACTCCGGCCCGGTGGACGAAGCGTCCGGCCCGGTGGGTGCCGACTCCGGGGCCGGGCCCGGCCGCGCTCCGGCGAGGGCGAACTCGCCGGTGGCCACGCCGTCCTCGATCACGCCGACCAGATCGGCGTGCCACGGGACCTCGATCGCCTGCTGGCCCTGCCGGATCTCGGCACTGGCGGGGGAGCGCCCCCAGACCTCGACCCACAGGATCCAGCGCGGGTCACCGGGCCCCTCGGGCAGGTACAGCCCGGCGTAGGCGGCCAGCCGTTCCCGGCCCGTCGCGCCGGGCCGGGCGAGGGCGGCGCGTCGGCGTTCGCCGAGCTGCTCCTCGCTCCAGTGGAGGGTCTCCAGCAGCAGCTGGTCCTTGCTGCCGAAGTAGTAGAGCAGGTGTCCGGCGCTCATCTGGAGCTGTTTGCCGAGTCCGGCCATGGTGAGCTTGGCGAGCCCGTGCTCGGCGATGGCCGTGCGGGCCGCCGCGAACACCTCCTCGCGCGGCCGGGCAGCCCGGCGCGCCCGTGGCTCCGCCATCTGCTGTTCCTCCCGGCTGTTCGGCACGATCACTCACGATACGTGGTGCCGCCGCCGGGCCGGCCCTCCGTCCGTCCGCAGGCCGGAGCCGGTCGCGGCCATCGCGGGGCCATCGCCTGGCCATCGCACGGGAACCGGGCGGGGTGCCCGCCGGGGCCGGCCGTTCGGCCGCGGCCCCGGCGGACGTGCGGCGTCAGCCCTTGGTGGCGGCGTACGCGCTCTGTGCGGCGAAGCCCCAACTCGGGGTGGCGTCCCACGGGTTGAGCATCACGTCGTCGGTGACGTAGGCGTAGCCGGCGCCGCGGTCGAAGGCCTTGTCGAGGGCGTCGTGCATCGCGGTGGCGTCCGGGGTGGTGTGCACCAGGTGCCAGAACGCGGTGCCGCTCGGGTCGAGGGCGGCACCCGAGTAGTAGCCCACGGTGTAGTTGAAGACGTTGCCGCCGAGCCAGCCGGCGCCGGTGTACGCGGCGTAGGTGTTCTCGAAGGTGACGAAGGTGTCGGCGGTGCGGTGACCGGGCTCCAGGTAGCAGTCGGCGACGGCGGTGCCGGGGTTGTCCACCACCATCTCCTCGACCTCCGGGTCGAGCGCGGAGACGGTCTCCTGCACGTACGTGCGCAGGGCGAGGTAGTAGTCGCGCAGCGCGTTGTCGGTGCCGCAGTCGCGGCCGGACTGGTCGAAGAAGATGCCGTCGACGTGGACCTTGTGGTCGGCGGTCCTCAGGTAGTTGTCGACGGTCGCCTTCACCGCCGCGAGGGAGCGGTTGCCGTGGTCGGTGTCGACGTAGCCGAGCACCTTGGTGTGGCCGCCGGTGGCGGTGGTGGCGGTGCGGAGCGTGTCGGCCTGGGCCTGCCAGGTGGCGTCGAACGGGTCGTAGCCGTTGTTCGGGTTGAGGATCACGACCGACGCCGCGGGCTGCGCGGACCGGATGCCCGTCAGCATCGGGTGGCCCGGCGCGACGTACGCCGGAACGGCGATCTCCAGGCCGCGGGTGTGCCCGGCGGCGGCTGCGCCCGAGGTGCTGCTCGCGGTCGCGAGTGCGGCGCCGATCAGCGCCACCGGCAGGCTCTTGGTCAACATGCGCATAGCGAATCCCCCATGATCGATCGAACGTGATCGCATTCTTGCACCCGTGGGCGACAGCCTCGTGGCGCTCGCCGTAACCCCCGTCGACCATCGGACGGAACGTCAGCTCAGCATCCCGGTCCGGTGCCCGGCCCGTGGCCGCCCGCGCGCGCATGGCCACGCCCGTACGGCCGCGTGACATCCGACGCAGGGTCAGCCGGGCAGCCCGAGCAGCACCTCGGCGGCCGCCGGTACGTCGCGGACCGCGTGGTCCGGCGCGGGGTGGTCGGCCTGCCAGGGCAGCTCCGGCGAGATCCAGATGCTCCCGACGCCCGCCGCCTGCGCGCCCAGGATGTCGGTGGCCGGGTTGTTGCCGACCATCCAGGCCCCCGCCGCCAGGTCGTGGCCCGAACTCCGGGCCGCGACCCGGAAGATCTCCGGGTCGGGCTTGCGGGCGCCGGCCTCCTCCGAGATGCAGACCGTGTCCACGGCCTCCAGCAGACCGGTCCTGGCCAGCTTGGCGCCCTGGATCGCGGTGTACCCGTTGGTCAGCACGGTCACCGTCCAGCCGGCCGCCCGGAGCCGGCCGACCGCCTCCAGCGCACCGGGCAGGACGTACACGCGTTCCGCCAGCCCGTCCACGTACCGCGTCCACAGGTCCGGCCCGGACCGGTCCGTTCCGTGCGCCGCCGCCAGCCGCTCGAAGGTCTCCGCGGTCGGTGCCGCCAGGATCGCCGGCTCGGCGGCAGGCGGCAGGCCCCGTTCGGCGCAGAACTCGGCGGTCCACTCGGTGGTCGGGCACCGGCGTTCGACGAGGGTGTGGTCCAGGTCCACCAGGACGAGCCGCTGCATGGCGCCAGCGTAGCGACGCGGCACCGCCGGGCCGCGGAACCGCGCCGCACCCGCCGGGCCGACCGCTGAGCGGCCGCCCGGCGGCGGGCCCGAGTGCGGCCTGAGCCGGCCTCAGGCCGGCGGCGCGGGCTTGGCCGCGGTGTACAGCCAGGCGTCGAAGAACGCCCCCAGGTCCCGGTGCGAGATCTGCTCCGCCAGTGCGCGCAGGTCGCAGCTGTCGGCGTTGCCGTAGCGGTACCGGGTCGGCCACTCGGCCAGCAGGGTGGCGAAATCACGCTCCCCGATCAGCTCGCGCAGCGCCTGCAAGGTCATCGCGCCCCGGGTGTACACCGCGTCCTGGTCGAAGATGTTGTCGTGCCCGGGGTCGCCGGTCTTCAGCTGCCAGAACGGGTCCGCGGCCGGGGTCGCGTAGTACCCGTCGAAGGTCTCCCGAGCGGTCGGGCCTCCGTGGTCCTCCTGCCAGCGCCACTCGGCGAAGGTCGCGAACCCCTCGTTCAGCCAGATGTCCCGCCAGGTGCGCGGGGTGACGGAGTCGCCGAACCACTGGTGGGCGATCTCGTGCACCACCGCCAGCTCGTCCGGCTCACCGTCGTACACCGGGCGGCTCTGGGTCTCCAGCTCGTACCCGACCCCGATCCGGTCGATGATCCCGCCCACCGAGTCGAACGGGTACCGGCCGAACCGCCGGGCCTGCTCCACCACCGCCCGCTCGGTCGTCGCCCGCAGGAACGTGTCGTCGCCGCCGGCCGCCGGGTCGTACGCCGTCACCGACGGGATGCCGCCGGCCTCGCCCCGGGTCACCCGGAAGTCCCCGATCGCCACCATCGACAGGTAGCTCGCCATCGGCCGCCGCATCTCCCAGGTCACGGTCGACCGGCCGCCGTGGACCTGTGCCTCACCGTGCTGCTCCCCGTTGGCCAGGGCCTTCACCCCGGACGGGGTGGTGATCCGGAAGGTGTAGGTGGCCTTGTCGTTCAGGTCGTCGTTGACCGGGTACCAGGTCCGCGCGCCGTCCGGCTCGTTGAGGGCGACGGCACCGTCATCCGTGTTCAGCCAGCCGTAGTCGCCGAGCACCGGGTCCGAGATCCGCTGCGGGACGCCCTGGTAGGCGACCTTCACCGTGAACCCCTCGCCGGGGTGCGGCGGCCGGACCGGCTCGACCACCAACTCCTGTCCCTCGCGCCGGAACCGCGCCGGCCGCCCGTCCACCTCCACACCCGTGATCTCCGGCCCCGAGTAGTCCAGGTCGAAGCTGCGCAGGTACCGCTGCGCCGTCGCCCGGATGGTCGCCTCGGCGGTCAGGTGGTGGGTCGCCGGGGTGAAGTCGAGGTCCAGGTCGTAGTGCGCCACGTCGTACCCCTGGTTCCCGGCGAGCGGGAAGTACGGGTCGCCGGACCCGGCGCCCCCGGCGGTGGGCGATCCGGTGTCAGGGCCCGGGGCGGCGAACGCGGCCGAGGCCGTCGCGGCCGGTACGCCGGTGAACAGGGCCATCGCGCAGGCGATCCGCAACGCGACCGCTCCAGCTGAGCTTCTCGTCATACGGCGCATCATCGGCCACTGCGGCCCGCGGGCCCGGTCGGCGACACGGCCCGGACGGCCGGTCGCACCGTCGTCCGGCCCCGGTTCACCCGTACGGGTGGCACCGTCGGCTGGCCACCTTCGGTTGGCTCCATGCCGGTAGCCGTCAGCCCAGTCTGGTTCGGGTGCCGCCGGGGCGGACCCGGCCGCGGCCGGTGCGGGCCGGCCGGGTCGGGCGCCGGTCCGGCCGCCGGGCCGCCTCCCGCCGCAGCCGCGCGGCCAGGGCGGTCCGCAGGGCGCGCACCGCCAGGAGCATCGCGACGGCCGCCAGTTCGGCCGGCTCGGCGACACCGCCGTCCCGGGCGGCCGTCTGGCAGGGGCCGCACCACACGGCACTGGCCCGGCCGCCCCCGGACCGGACCAGGTCGGCCGGCGTCAGATAGCGGGCGCCGCAGTGCTGGCAGACGAACAGCAGCCGCATCACTGGATCACCGTCGCACCGTGGCACAGACTGCACGCCGACCAGTGCCGGTCCTGCCGGTGCACCTGGTCGCCCTCGGCATCCAGCTCGACGGTGTGCGTGACCTTCTCGGTGCCTCCCGCGCCGTGGCACGCGGTACAGAGCTGCGATTCTGACAAACTGCCACCTCCTGTGCACCGACCGTAGCGTGCGACCCACCATGATCGGCGGCAGTTCACCGACTCGCGTCCTGGAGACGAAGGCTTCGGTCGCAGGCGGTGGGTGCGCGGCAGTGCAGCACCGACGGGTCAGCGCACGACCGGGCTGCCTGCACGCCAGTCCGTGAGCCGCTTCCGGATGCTGTCCACCATCGGCAGGCCGTCGGTCTCCTCCGGCGTGAACCAGGCGACCTCGGTGGACTCGTCGGACACCGCGATCGTCCCGCCGACCGGGCGGCCGAGCAGGCAGATCGAGAACTCCTGACGGACCTCGCCGTCGTCGTAGGCGAAGACGTGTCCGGGGTTGGTGCAGGTGCCGACGATGCCCGTGATCTCGATCCGGATGCCGGTCTCCTCCAGGGTCTCCCGGATCCCGCACCCGGCCAGGGACTCGCCCAGCTCCATCTTTCCGCCGGGCAGGGCCCACATGCCGTTGTCGGTGCGGCGCTGGAGCAGCACCTTGCCGTCGTCGCCGACCACCACGACGGATGCGGCCGGTACGAGACTGTTGGCCTCCGGTGCGCCCGGATCGTCCTCGTAGTCACGCCTCGGCATGCTGCGCCTCCATCGTCCGGACGTCACGGCCCGTGCCCCACAGATCCTCCACGTGCCCGGCGAATCTGTCGAACATCCCGTCGTCCTGGGCCCGCCGCAGGTGCATCATCGGGGCGCCGGTGGGGGATCCGGAGCCCGCGGGGCCGTTGGATCCCGACCCGTCCGGCGGGCGGCCGCACCTGTTCGTGTCGAGGGCCGGCGCGGGGCGTACCGGCGGAAGCTGTGGAAGACCGGAGCCGGGTCGGCCCGGGCGCCCGTACGGCGTCCGGCGACTCGGCTCCGGCTCAAGGTGTCCCGGTGTCCTGCTGTGTCAGGCCTTCGGCTGCTGCTGGGTGATGCAGTGGATGCCGCCGCCGTTGGCGAAGATCTCGCGGGCGTCGACCAGTTCGATGACGCGGCCCGGGTAGGCCTTGCCGAGGATGGCGGCGGCCTCCTGGTCGCGGGGGTCGTCGAAGGCGCACAGGACGACCACGCCGTTGCCGACGTAGTGGTTGATGTACGAGTAGTCGACCGGCTCGCCGTCCTCGTCGGTCAGGACGGTGGGGGCGGGGAGTTCGATGACCTCCAGGGGGCGGCCGTGGGCGTCGGTGGCGGCGCGCAGGCCGGCCACGATCTCGCGGCAGACCTCGTGGTCCGGGTGGGCGGGGTCCGGCTGGACGTGGGCGACCACGACGCCGGGGCGGACGAAGGAGGCGACGATGTCGATGTGGCCGCGGGTGCCGAACTCGTCGTAGTCGCGGGTGAGTCCGCGCGGGACCCAGACGGCCTTGGTGGTGCCGAGGTGGGCGTGCAGCTCGGCCTCGACCTCCTCGCGGGTCCAGTCGGAGTTGCGGCCCTCGCCGAGCTGGACGGTGTCGGTGACGAGTACGGTGCCCTCGCCGTCGACGTGGATGCCGCCGCCCTCGTTGATCAGGCGGGAGGCGAACCGCTGGACGCCGGTCAGTTCGGTGATGTGCTCGGCGATGTGCTGGTCCTTGTCCCAGCTGGCCCAGGACTGGGCGCCCCAGCCGTTGAAGATCCAGTCGGCGGCGGCGACCGAGCCCTTGCCGTCGATCAGGAAGGTCGGGCCGATGTCGCGCATCCAGGCGTCGTCCAGCGGCTTCTCGACGATCTCGACCTCGGGTGCGACGTACTCCCGGGCCGCCGCGGTCTCACCGGTGTTGACGATCAGGGTGACCGGCTCGTACCGGACGATGGTGTTGGCGACCTGTGCCCAGGCCTGCCGGGCGGCGTGCAGGTGGTCGGGGGTGTCGAAGGTCTGGTTGTCGGTGGGGAACGCCATCCAGGTGCGGTCGTGCGGGTGCCATTCGGCGGGCATCCGGTAGCCGAGCGAGGCGGGAGTGGTCATGGAGGCAGGTCCTAAGCGGTGAGCGGTGAGCGGTGGGGGAGGGAGGAGGAGGGTACGGAGGTGGCGTCAGAGGAAGTACAGGCGGCTGAGCGAGACGCTCTCGGCGGGTTCGGAGCGCAGCGGGGCGCCGTCCAGCGAGACCAGGCCGGTGTCGGCCTCGACCTGGACCTGGCCGGTCCGGGCGTTGCGGACCATGTTGCGCGGTCCGATGCCGCGGGTGTTGCGTACGCCCACCCGCCGTCTGCGGGTGGGGAGTTGGTCGGCGGCGACGTCCAGGTACGAGCCGTCGGCGGCGGCCTGGGCGACGAAGGCGACGGAGAGGTCGGCGGCGGTGGCGCCGTGGGCGCCGAACTGCGGTCCGAGGACCAGGGGTTCGCACCGGTCGGTGGAGGCGTTTGGATCGCCGGTCACGCCGTACGCGGGGAAGCCGGCCTTGAGCACGAGCTGCGGCTTGGCGCCGAAGTGGTCGGCCCGCCAGAGCACGAGGTCGGCGAGCTTGCCGACCTCGATGGAGCCGACCTCGTGGGAGAGGCCGTGGGCGATGGCGGGGTTGATGGTGAGTTTGGCGATGTAGCGCAGGACGCGCTCGTTGTCGTCGCCGCCGTCGCTGGTCCCGTAGCCACCGTCGAGCGGGCCGAGTTCGGTCTTCATCTTGCCGGCCATGGCGAAGGTGCGGCGGACGGTCTCGCCGGCCCGGCCCATGCCCTGGGCGTCGGAGGAGGTGATGCCGATGACGCCGAGGTCGTGCAGGACGTCCTCGGCGCCCATGGTGCCGGCCCGGATGCGGTCGCGGGCCATGGCGGCGTCGCCGGGGAGGTCGACCTTGAGGTCGTGGGCGGAGACGATCATGCCGAAGTGCTCGCCGAGGGCGTCGCGGCCGAACGGCAGGGTGGGGTTGGTGGAGGAGCCGATGACGTTCTCGACGCCGGCCATCTTCAGCACGTTGGGGACGTGTCCGCCGCCGCAGCCCTCGATGTGGAAGGCGTGGATGGTGCGGCCGTCCAGCACGGCGAGGGTGTCCTCCACCGAGAGGCACTCGTTGAGGCCGTCGGTGTGCAGGGCGACCTGGACGTCGTACTCCTCGGCGACCCGCAGCGCGGTGTCCAGGGCGCGGGTGTGGGCGCCCATGTCCTCGTGCACCTTGAAGCCGGACGCGCCGCCCTCGGCCAGCGCCTCGACCAGGGGGGCCGGGTCGGAGGAGGAGCCGCGGCCCAGGAAACCGATGTTGACCGGCCAGGCGTCGAAGGCGTTGAAGGCGTGGCGCAGTGCCCAGGGGGAGTTGACGCCGACGCCCCAGACCGGGCCGAACTCCTGGCCGATGATGGTGGTGACGCCGGAGG
The DNA here is from genome assembly GCF_040651175.1 of Kitasatospora sp. NPDC048540. Lineage (NCBI taxonomy): Bacteria > Bacillati > Actinomycetota > Actinomycetes > Kitasatosporales > Streptomycetaceae > Kitasatospora > Kitasatospora sp. NPDC048540. The sequence continues at coordinate 39,931 of NZ_JBEZIR010000055.1, read as the reverse complement.
CGAGCGAGGCCTCCATGATCCGCGGGGAGAGCAGGTGGACGTGGGTGTCGATGGCGCCCGCGGTGGCGATCATGCCCTCGCCGGAGACGATCGTGGTGCCGGTGGAGACCACGACGTCGACGCCGTCCATGGTGTCCGGGTTGCCGGCCCGGCCGATCGAGACGATCCGGCCGTCGCGGATGCCGATCGAGGTCTTGCGGATGCCCAGCACCGCGTCGATCACGACCACGTTGCTGATCACGACGTCGCAGGTCTCGCGGACGGCGGTGGCCTTGAGGTGCAGGCCGTCGCGGGCGGTCTTGCCGAAGCCCGCCAGGAACTCGTTGCCGGGTTCCTGCGAGTCGGACTCCACCCGGATGATCAGCCCGGAGTCGCCGAGCCGGATCCGGTCGCCGGTGCGGGCGCCGTGCACCGCGATGTAGTCGTGGGGGGTGATGGCACTCATGCTCCGGCCTCCGGGGTGTGGGACGCGGGGGTGACGGGGGCGGGACGGCCGGTCACGACTCCACCTCCGACTCGTCGAAGGTGGTGAGGTAGCCGGTCGCGCGGGCCTTCGCCAGGGCGGCCTGCCGGGCGCCGGGGGCGTCCAGCGGGCCGTCGACCAGGCCGGCGAAGCCGATCGCGACCCGGGCGCCGCCGATCGGGACCAGGCCGACCTCCACGGTGGCGCCCGGGTCGAAGCGGACCGAGGAGCCGGCCGGGACGGCCAGGTGGGTGCCGTACGCGGCCTCGCGGTCGAAGGCCAGCCGCGGGTTGGCCTCGAAGAAGTGGAAGTGCGAGGTGACCGAGATCGGGACGGCGGAGGTGTTGTGCACGGGGAGCACCACGGTCTCCTCGACCGGGTCGTAGCCCGCGCCGGAGCCGGCCAGGGCCGCTCCGGGGGCGTCGTCGCCGAGTGAGCCGCGGCCGCAGAAGGGGTCGTTGACCACGGCGAGCCGGGTGCCGTCGTCGAAGACGGCCTCGACCTGGATCACGGTGACCACGTCCGGTACGCCCGGCAGCACGTCCTCGGCGCCCAGGACGGTGCGTCCGGCCTCGATCGCCTCGGCGAGGCGCCGCCCGTCGCGGGCGGCCTCGCAGACGGTGTCGGCGATCAGTGCGGTGGCCTCGGGCACGTTCAGTTTCACGCCGCGGGCACGGCGGGCGCGGGCCAGTTCGGCCGCCGTGAAGATCAGCAGCCGGTCCCGTTCGGTGGGGGTCAGTCGCACGGTTCCTCGCTCACGGGTGCCGGTGGATGATCTGGTTAGAACGGCGTTCAAACATCTGCGGCCCATTGAACCCGGGCCCGGCCGTCATGTCCAGCGTTCCTCCTTCCGGGCCGGTCCGCGTGCCGGGCGCGCCGCCGGGCCGCCATCTCGCCCCGATGGCCCGTCGGTGCGGGCCCCCGCGGCCTCCCGCTGATCTCCAGGGTCAGGGTTATGACAGAACTCTGATACAAATAAGAGCACACCCTTTCGGGTGTGGTCTGCCTCGGTGTGGGGCGGACGGGGAGATCGAACTGAGGGGGAGCAGCCGTGCGCGCTGTCCGCTACACCCGTACCGGTGGCCCGGAGGTCCTGGAGACGGTCGAGATCGAGGCCCCCGAGCCGGGGCCCGGCGAGGTGCTCATCGACGTCACCCACAGCGGTGTCCACTTCGCCGACGTGATGTTCCGGCGCGGGCGGTTCCCGCTCGGGCTGCCCGCCGTGCCCGGCATCGAGGCCGCCGGCACCGTCGCCGCCCTGGGTGACGGCGTGACCGGACTCGAGGTCGGCACCCCGGTCGCGGCCGTGCTCACCGGCTTCGGCGGCCACGCCGAGCAGGCGGTCGCGAGCGCCGCGACCACCATCGCGCTGGAGGGCACGCTGGCCGGCCTGAGTCCGCTCCTGGCGGCCGCCACCGCCTGCAACGGCGCCACCGCCGTCGGTACGCTCCGGGGTGCCGCCCGGCTCGCCGAGGGGGAGCGCGTCCTGGTGCTCGGCGCCGCCGGGGCACTCGGCGCCCTGCTCGGCGACCTCGCCCGGTCCTACGGTGCGGGTCTGGTGGTCGGCGCCGCGGGCACCCCGCAGCGGGCCGCCCTCGCGGCCGGACGCGGCTACCACCGGGCGCTCACCTACGGAGAACTCGAGTCGCAGGCCATGGAGTTGACGGACGGCCGGGGGTTCGACGTGGTGGTCGACCCGATCGGCGGCCCGCTCCGGGAGCGGATCCGCCCGCTGCTCGCGGTGCTCGGGCGGCACGTGGTGATCGGGGACGCGGCCGACCGGGACACCTCGATGGCGGCCAACCAGGTCTGGTACGACAGCTACTCGCTGGCCGGCTACAACCTGGGGGCGCTGATCGGCCGCCGCCCCGACCTCTTCCGGGCCCAGTTCGCCGAGGCGCTGCGGCTGGTCGCCGACGGCACGCTGCGTCCGGAGGTCGAGCAGATCGGCTGGGACGCGGTGGCCGAGGCGCACCGGCGGCTGGAGGGCCGCTCGGCCGAGGTCAAGTACGTGCTGCGGACCGCCTGACGCGGGAGACGGTCGCACCCTGGGGCTGATGGGTCGTCAAGGGGCTTGCGGGGGACTGGCGTACGCCTGGGCGCTCCCGGTCCGAACTGGTCATCGGACACCGCAAACCTCGACGGCCCCACCAGATGGATCACTCGCCCGCCCCCGAGCCCCGCTTCACCCCAGGTGGACGCGGATGCACTGTTGCCATCCCCCGAGAGTGGGCAGGAGGATGGTCGGCAAGCGGACGTCGCCGCTGGGGGACTCGGCGCGGCCGTCAGGAGAAGGGCGGGGGCGTACGTAATGGATGGACAGGCAAGGTTTCCGCGACAGCGCTCGGCCTCGGGCAGTGGCCCGGTCACCCCCGGCGGCAGGCTTCCCCGTGGCGGCGCGTCCTCCGCCGACGGCCCCGCCCGGATCCCGGCCCCGGCACCCGGCCCGCGCCACGGCCCCGGGCCCGGCCGGGCCGGACTGCCCGACGGGCCCGGGCTGCCGGACCAGCCCGAGCAGCACGACCACGGCCACCAGGACCGATACGACCACGACCACGACCGCGGCCACGCACATGACGACGAGAGCACGCCCGACGAGGGCTCGCCCCACGACGACGGCACACCCGACCGCGAGGGCGCACCCGCGTACGAGCCGGGCTGCGTGCTGCACCACCGGCTGCACGCGGCCTTCGCCCCGGCGGACCTGGTCGCGGTCGGGGCGATCCGGCACCGGCTCCGGGCCGCGCTCGGCCACTGGGGCGTGCCCGAGCTCGCGGACACCGCCGAGCTGCTCACCTCGGAGCTGGTGACCAACGCCCTGCTGCACACCACCAAGGGGGCCGTGCTGGAGGCGGTGCTCACGGCCGGGCAGCGGCTGCGGATCGAGGTGCAGGACTGCACCACCCGGCTGCCCGGCCGCCGGGTCCCCGAGGAGTGGGCCACCTCCGGTCGCGGGCTGATGCTGGTGGACTCGCTGGCCGACGCCTGGGGCGTCCAGCTGCGGGGCGAGGGGAAGGTCACCTGGTTCGAGCTCGGCCCGGCCGGGGCCGACGCGGCCTGAGCCGGCCCGGCCCGGTCCCGGGCCGTGGCCGGGCCGTGGCCGGGAGCCGATGGCGGCCCCGGAGGCGGCCCGCCGCGCCGCGAGGTCACTCGGATCGTCCACGATTGTCCCCCGGATGGTTCGTCGGCATTGCCGCCTTGCCGAACATACGAGAGGCTAGTGAGAATGTGTGTCCGGGACGGCGGGGAGAAAAGCGCCTCGACCGGTCACCGTGACACAGCAGGCACACCAGCCAGACCAATCCCACGGCTAACGCAGTCCGTCCGACCCGACCGGACCGCATGCCCCGGCAGCGGCAGGAGAAGCATGGCCACAGAGCCCGAGCCGCCCGGGTCCGCCCGGCGCGTCCCCCCGGCCCAGGCCACCAGGAGCATTGCCGCGGTCAACCCGCTGCGCAGCGCTTCCGGCATGCCGATGAGCCGGATCGGCCCGGCGGTCTCCCGCGGCCTGCCCACCCGCACCGGCGACTCCACGCCGGACTGGCTCGAACCGGCGATGGCCGCCAACGGCATCGGCTCCTTCGACTGGGACATCCGGCACGACGTGCTGGAGGCGGACCCGCGGGCCTGCGCCATCCTCGGCCTGGACGCCGACCGCTTCGACCGCAGCGCCGCCGCCTTCCTGGCCATGCTGCACCCGGAGGACGCACCGGTGGTGCGCCGCCGGGTCGAGCGGGCCGTCGCCGAGCTCGGCCAGTGCGGCGCCTACTACCGGACCCTGTTCCCCAGCGGTGAGCTGCACGCGGTCCGCTTCCGCGGCCGGGTGCTGGCGGACGCCTTCGGGCGGCCCTCCCGGATGGTCGGCTTCGTCTGGGACGCCACCGTCGAACTGCACAAGCGCGAGCGGGCCGGCGAGCTGGCCGCGCTGCGCGAGGAGCGTTCGCGCTTCATCAAGGAGGCCGCCCGGGCGCTGGCCGAAGCCGTCACCGTCCGTGACGTGGCCCGGGTCTTCACCGAGCTGCCGCTGCCCGGCCTGCCGCCGGACGGCCTGGTGCTGGCCGCGATGGAGGCCGGCCGGCTGGCCATCCTGGGTGCCAGCGGCTACCGGGAGGAGGACGTCGCCCTGTACGACCGCTCCCCGCTGGCCCCCGCGCACCCGCTCGCCGAGGCGGTCCGCACCCGCGCGCCGATCTTCATCGCCAGCGGCACCGAGTACCGGGAGCGCTACCCCGACGCCTGGGACTGGGCCAGCGGCACCGGCCGCAGCGCCTGGGCCTTCCTGCCGCTGGTGGCCAGCGGCCGGGCGATCGGCGTCTGCGTGGTCAGCTTCGACGACGACCGCGAGCTGGACACCGACGAGCGGACCCTGCTGTCCACCCTGGGCGGCCTGGTCGCCCAGTCGCTGGCCCGGGCCCGGCTGCACGACGCCGAGCACGAGCTCGCCGCGGGCCTCCAGCGGGTGATGCTGCCGCGAACCGTCCCCGCCGTCCCCGGGGTGACCACCGCCGTCCGCTACCTGGCGGCCGGCTCGGGCCTGCAGATCGGCGGCGACTGGTACGACGTCGTCCCGCTGCCCGGCGGCCACGTCGGCCTGGTGATCGGCGACGTCCAGGGCCACGACGTGCACGCCGCCGGCATCATGGGCCAGCTGCGGATCGCGCTGCGCGCGTACGCCGCCGAGGGCCACCCGCCGGCCGCCGTGATGGCACGGGCCTCCCGGTTCCTCGCCGACCTGGACACCGACCACTTCGCCACCTGCACCTACGCCGAGGTCAACGTCGACTACGGCGTGGTCTACGCCGTACGGGCGGGCCACCTCGACCCGGTGGTCCGCCGGGCGGACGGCTCCGCCCACCTCGTCCCGGTCGCCGGCGGGCTGCCGCTCGGCATCTCCCCCGACGAGGAGTACCGGGTCACCCGGTTCAGCCTCGACCCGGGCGAGACCGTGGTGCTCTGCACCGACGGCCTGGTCGAGGCCCGAGGGATGGACCTGGACACCGGCTTCGACCGGCTCTGCCGGGCGATCTCCGGCCGGCTCCCCGGCATCGACGAGGCCGCCCGCGAACCGCTGGAGGACCTCGCCGACCGGATCGCCTCCCAGGCCGCCGACTCCAGCGAACGCGAGGACGACATAGCGCTCCTGCTGCTGCGCTGGGACGGCCCCGCCGGCGGCCTGGCCGCCCAGCAGCTGCGCCGCCGGATCGGCCAGGCCGACCTGGCCCGGATCGCCGAGCTGCGCGGCGAGCTGCGGGACGCGCTGCGCCGCTGGGGCGTGCCCGACCTGATCGACACCGCCGAGCTGCTCTCCTCCGAGCTGGTCACCAACGCGATCCGGCACACCGACCGGGACGCGATGTTCACCGCGCGGCTCTACCGGGAGCCCGGCAGCGGCGCCCGGCTGCGGGTCGAGGTGGAGGACGAGTCCGACCTCTGGCCGACCCGCCGCACCCCGGGCGAACAGGCCTCCTCGGGCCGCGGCCTGATGCTGGTCGAGGCGCTCGCGGACGGCTGGGGCGTCGAGCCGCGCGGCTCCGGCAAGCGGATGTGGTTCGAACTCTCGGCGGACGCCGGGCCAGCCACCGGACCCGAGGGCTGACGGCCCGCACCCGGCGCCGCCGTACGCGGGGCGGTACGCGGTCGGGCGGTACGCGGTCGGGCGGGTCACCGGAGGACCGCTCCGGTGACCCGCCCGACCCAGTCCGGGGAGCCCGTCCCCGGAGAGCCCGTCCCCGGGGAGCCGGGGACAGGCCTCAGCCGAACTGCTGCTCCAGGTCCTTCAACTTCTGCTCCAGCGAGTCCAGCCGGGGGATGGCCAGGGTGTCCTCCTCCGGCGTCAGGTCGACGCTGCTGCGGTCCGTGCCGCGGGCCGGCCGGGCCGGCAGCCCGGGCTGGGTGGCCCGCCCCTCGACCGCCGGGGCGGCGAGGACCTGGTCCTGCTCGGTGACGTCGGCTATGGCAGGCTCCGATCCGGCCTCCAACTGGTGCTCCAGATGGTGCTCCAGCTGACGCGGCGCCGCCCGCTGCCGCCAGACCCCGCCGTTGGTCCGGCCGATCGCCCGGATCTCGGCCCGCTCACGGCGCTGCGCCATCCGGCGCTGCTCGCGGTTGACCGAGGCCTGGCGCTTGTCGTCGCGGACCTCCTCGACCGCCTCGTCCAGCGTCCGCACGCCCTCGAGCAGCATCAACGACCAGGCGGCGTACGTCTCCAGCGGTGCGCGCAGCCAGCGCACGATCCGGATCTGCGGCAGCGGACGGGGCACCAGGCCCTGCTCGCGCAGCGCCGCCACCCGGGTCTGCTTCAGCGCCCGGTCGAAGAGCACGGCGGCCGACAGCGACATCCCGGCGAAGAACTGCGGCGCCCCGGCATGGCCGAACCCCCTTGGCGCGTGGACCCAGTTGAACCAGGCCGAGGCGCCGGCGAACAGCCAGACCAGCAGCCGGGACCCCAGCGCCGCGTCCCCGTGGCTGGCCTCGCGCACGGCGAGCACCGAGCAGAACATCGCCGCGCCGTCCAGACCGAACGGCACCAGGTACTCCCAGCCGCCGGAGAGGTTGAGGTTCTGCACGCCGAAGCCGACCAGGCCGTGGAAGGACAGCGCCGCCGCGACGGCCGCGCAGCAGAACAGCAGGACGTACGAGGCGCCGCCGTACATCGATTCCTTGCGCCGTCGGCGCTCCTCGCTGCGCTCCCAGGAATCCGAGCTGCTCGCCGCTGCCGCGGCGGCCCGGGTCCGGGCGACGGCCACCAGGATGGCGGTGACCACCAGGGTGGCCACCCCTGCGACGGCCCAGCCCAGCGGTATGTCCGACAGTCTCATGACCTGAACCAGCCTCGCTTTCCTGCCTAGTGATGGGCGGGGACCATCATGGCGGAGAAATGCGGAGGGAATGACTGGTTTGCCGTCAATACACCGGGGAGAGGGAATTCCGAACGCGGGATCGAAATATCGTCAGAATGTATCCCGGCGAAGGTGTTCGAAACGGAATTTGGCCCGCCGGGGCCCCGGGCGGGCCGGGCGGCGGGCCTCCCGGCCCCGGGCGCCGACGCCCCCGGGACCGGATCCCGGCCGGCTCAGCCGATCCCGTCGGGCACCGGCCGGTCGATGCGCCCGTCGGCGGAAGCGCCCGGCGCGGGCAGCGCACGCAACCGGCGCGCGAGCCACACCGGTACCCCGCCGAGTGCCTGGACCAGCCGGGCCGCCTCGGCGCGCAGCCGGGCCGCCTCGGTCCCGTCCGAGGCGTCGGCCAGCGCGGCCAGGACCGGCGCCACCCCGACCGTGAAGCCGAGTTCCTCGCGCAGCCGCAGCGAGGCCCGGAAACCCTCCCGGGCCCGTTCGCGGTCCCCGCCGGCCAGCGCCAGCGACGCCAGGTGCTGCCAGGTGTACGAGTGCAGCAGCCGGTCCCCGTGCTCGGCGGCGCCGTCGTGCGCCCTCCGGTACGCGATCCAGGCCGCCCCCGGGTCGCGCAGCAGGTTCTCGGCGACGAGTCCGCGCCGGAAGTCCAGCAGCGGGCGGCGCGGCGAGGCGGGCGGCAGCATCGCCGAGGCCCGGCCGAGCGCGGCCTGCGCCTCGTCCAGCCGGTCGCGCGGACCCAGCACACTGGCCACGTAGGCGAGGAAGCCACGGGCGCAGGATGCGGCGGCGCGCTGCTCGGTACCGGCCACCCGGGCCTCCGCCAGCCGCAGCGCGTCCTCGGCCGGCTCCCAGTGGTCAGCGGTGAACAGGCTCTGTTCGATGAGGAGTTCGGCGCGGTGCAGGGCCGCGGCCGGGTCGTGGGCGGCGCCCGGTCTGAGCAGTTCGGCGGCCTCCTGCCAGCAGCCGCGCGACCGCAGCCGCCACACCGCGCCCGCCGTCCCCCCCGGGGCCGTTCCGTGCTCCGACAACGCCACCTCCTTGTGTGCGCCATCCGGCAAGCGGGATTCTCGGCAAGCGGGCCCGCTGTGGCCGCAATTCAACACGGGGGTGAGCTTGTGCACCAGATCACGAGCGCGACGGGATCCGGAACCCGGCGGTCCGTCAACTGCCCGCGCCGGCCGCCGGTGGACGGCCCGGAGCCCGGGACCGGCCCGAGGCGTGCAGGTCAGGAGGTCCAGCCGGTCTCCATCAGCGCCTCGGCCGCGCCGTTCGCCGCCTGCGGGATCCCGGCCGCGTCCAGGGTGAACAGGGCGACCAGCAACTGCTCACCGCGCACCATCGCCTGCCGCGAGTAGCCCGCGGTGGTGAACATCGCGGCCGCCACCTGCTCCGCGTGCAGCGTCTCGAGCCACAGGCACTCCACCGCCTTCACATCGGCCGGCTCCGCCCAGGTGTCCACCCTGGCGACCATGTGACCGCCCAACAGCGTGACCGCGTCGCGGTCCTGACTTTCCGTCAGTTCGAGATCGTCGAAGCCAAGCCACTGCAGGTAGCGTGCGGCCGTCAGCACCGCGTCCTGCGAGGTGTGCACCGGCTGCGGCCGGAACGGCGGGCGCATCAGCCGCTGCCCGTGCCCGCTCGGCGGCCCGGTCGGCTCGACCGGGTCCGAGGGCACCGCCGTGGTGTACGGCCGGGCGGCCGCGGGCCGGCTGCCCTGCGGGCCGGCCGCGGCCGGTGCACCGGGCAGCCCGGTGCTCTGCAGCCGGGGCGCCCGGTCGACCGGCAGCCGGACCGTGGCACCGCAGTTGCAGGTGAACTCGGGCTGCGGCCACTGGTCGCTGCGGCCGCAGTGCGGGCAGCGCATGCTCAGCCAGGAGTCCTCCCAGGACCGGAACCGGACCTGCACCGGCACCCCGCCGCGCAGCAGCGGGACCCGCAGCTGGGCCCCGCACGGGCAGGGCAGGCTCGGCGGCTCGTACAGGTGCTCCCGGCGGCAGGCGGGGCAGCGGATGGCGCTCGCGCCCGAGGGCGGGTTGGACCCGAACCGGGCCGGCTCGCTGAAGTCGTCGGGCAGCGGCACTGCGGCCATGGCTGGCACCCCGTTCCGTCGGCTGGGCGGCTATTCCTCCCATCCTCGCCCATTCGCGCAGGTTAGGACGCGGAATGCGGCAATCCTCCGGGACAGTTCGGGGGCGAGGTCCCGCCGTGGGAGGAGGGCCCCGCGCCGTCGTACAACCGCCACCGCCGGGCCGCGGGACGGCTGACGGTCAGTCGGCCCGGCCCGTCCAGCGGGCCAGGTCCGCCGGGGTGTCGAGGTCCTCCGGGGTCGCGATGTCACCGCACTCGACCAGCAGTAGCTCCCCGGGGTGCGCCGCGAGCAGCGCCCGCGCGCCCGCGTCGCCGACCGCACCGGCACTCGCCTCGGCGAAGTGAGGCGCCCCGATCAGTACCGGGTGCCCGCGTACGCCCGCGTACCCGGCGGCGGCCAGCTGCGCCCCGGCGGCGTGCGCCGCCAGCAGCCGGGCCACCGCGGCCGGGGTGACGCCGGGGGTGTCCACCAGCAGCACCAGCGCGGCCGGTGCGCCGGGCGGCAGGGCGGCCAGGCCGGTCCGCAGCGAGGAACCCATGCCGGTGGCCCAGTCGGGATTGTCGACGGCCCGGCAGCCGCCGAGCTCGGCCGCGGCCCGGACCTCGGCGGCCGCCGCGCCGAGCACCACCACCGCCGGACCGCAGCCGCCGGCCCGGGCCACCGCTAGGGCGTGCTCGACCAGCGGCCGGCCGCGGTAGCGGATCAGCGCCTTGGGACGGCCGCCGAGCCGCCGGCCGCCGCCGGCTGCCAGGATCAGCGCGGGGACGGGGACGGAGGGTGCCCCATGGGCGGGGGGAGCTGCCATGTCCACAGTCTGTCCTCCCAGGTCAACGCCGGACAGTTGGACGATCACACGACGGGCGGGGGCGGGGCGGCGGCCCGGCCCGGCGTTTCAGCCGCTGGATCTGCGGCCCCGCGCCCCCTGTACTGGGTCGATGGCACCACGTACAGCGCACGGGCACGGCGCACCCTCCCCCCTGGTCGACCGCTTCGGGCGGATCCACACCGACCTGCGGGTCTCCCTCACGGACCGGTGCAACCTGCGCTGCACCTACTGCATGCCCGCCGAGGGCCTGAACTGGCTGCCCAAGGCCGAGGTGCTCACCGACGACGAGATCGCCCGGCTGGTCGGGATCGCCGTGGACCGCCTCGGCATCCGCACCATCCGCCTCACCGGCGGCGAACCACTGCTGCGCCGGGGCCTGCCCGGCCTGGTCGCCCGGCTGACCGCGCTCGGCGCCGAGCTCTCGCTCACCACGAACGGCATCGGCCTGGCCCGCACCGCCGCCGAACTCGCCGCGGCCGGCCTCGGCCGGGTCAACGTCAGCCTGGACACCCTGCGGCCCGAACGGTACGCGGCGATCACCCGCCGCGACCGGATCGCCGACGTGTTCGCCGGGCTGGCCGCCGCCCGGGCCGCCGGACTGGACCCGGTGAAGATCAACGCGGTGCCGGTGCGCGGGACCAACGACGACGAGATCCTCGACCTGGTCGAGTTCGCCGCCGGGCACGGCTACCGGATGCGGTTCATCGAGTCGATGCCGCTGGACGCCCAGGGCGCCTGGGACCGCGCCACCATGGTCACCGCCGACGAGATCCTGGAGGTCCTCGGCCGCCGCTGGTCCCTGGTGCCGGTCGGCCGGCACGGCAACGCCCCCGCGGAGGAGTGGCGGATCGCCGGGACCGACACCGTGATCGGCGTGATCGCCTCCGTCACCCGGCCGTTCTGCGGCGGCTGCGACCGGGTCCGGCTCACCGCCGACGGCCAGCTGCGCAACTGCCTGTTCGCCACCGAGGAGTCCGACCTGCGGGCGCTGCTGCGCGGCGGCGCCGACGACGCGGCCGTCGAGTCGGCCTGGCGGAACACCATCGCCCGCAAGGGCCCCGGGCACGCCATCGGCTCCGCCGACTTCGTCCGGCCCGAGCGGCCGATGTCGGCGATCGGCGGCTGAGCGCCCCGGGCCCGCCCGGCGGCGGCCCGGCGGCGGCCCGTACGCCCGGTGTGAGCTTCGACCCGCTCCCGGCGAGCCCCGCAGCGCCGACTTGACCCGGCGAGAGCGGCCCTGGTCTCCTGGTGCGCCGTCAGCCTCACTCCAACGGGGGAGAACCCGTGCGCGCCCGCCGCCCCGCCCTGTCCGCCGCCACCGTCCTCCTGCTCCCCGCCCTCGCCCTGGCCGGCTGCACCGGCGGGCCCGCCACCTCCTCCTCCGACGCCGCGTCCGCCCGGGCCCGCGGCACCAACCCGCTGCAGAACCCGGACGGCACCAGGCCCGGCCTCGCCGCGATCACATCCGACCAGGACCGCAAGGCCGCCCGCGACCTGATCGCCCAGGTGAAGACCGCCGAGCCCGGCCCGAAGACCGGCTACGACCGCGACCAGTTCGGCCCGGCCTGGACGGACAACGTGGACGGCGTCCCGCTCGGTCACAACAGCTGCTCCACCCGCGACGACCTGCTCGGCCGCGACGGCACCAAGGTCGAGCACAAGGACGGCTCCGCCTGCGTGGTCACCGGGATGACCATCTACGACCCCTACACCGGCAAGCTGGTGACGTTCACCAAGCAGCAGGCGTCGAAGATCCAGATCGACCACGTGATGCCGCTGTCCTACGACTGGCAGCAGGGCGCCGCCAAGTGGGACAAGGGCAAGCGGGTCCAGATCGCCAACGACCCGCTCAACCTGATCCCGGCGGACGGCTCGCAGAACGCCTCGAAGGGCGACTCCGGCCCGGCCGCCTGGCTGCCCGCCAACACCGAGATCCGCTGCTCGTACGTGGTGCGGTTCGCCCAGGTCTCGCTCAAGTACCAGCTGCCGGTGACGCCCGCCGACAAGAAGGCCATGTTGGCGCAGTGCGGCGGCTGACCGCCCGCGGCCGTCGCCCCCGGCCCTGAGCCGGTCGGGCTGACCCGGTCGGGCTGACCCGGTCGGGCTGACCCGGGCCGCTTCCCGGCGCGGGAGCCGCCCGCCCCGGCCGGACGCCGGTATGCAGGACTGATGTCCTACCAGCACCCGGTCCGGCCGGGCCGCGGCCACCGACCCGGACGCAGCGACCGATCCGGACGCGGCGACACATCCGGCCGTGGCGACCGACCTGCGACGCGACGGCGCGCCACCGCGAACCAGGGGCCGGGTCCGTACGCCGGGCGGGCCCTGCGGCACCTGTCCGACTACGCCTGGCGGCTGCTGGTGGTCGCCGCGGCCGGATACCTGATCCTGATGGTGCTCGGGAAGTTCCACCTGGTCACGCTGGCCTTCTTCCTGGCGCTGGTGATCACCTCGGTGCTGCGCCCGTTGGTCGACCTGCTCGCCCGGCGGATGCCCAGGTCGGCGGCGGTACTGCTCGGGCTGGTCGGGGCGGTGCTGGTGATCGCCGGGCTGCTGGCCCTGATCGGGGAGACCGTGGCGATGGAGGCGTCCAGCCTCGGCGAGGAGTTCACCGGAGGCGTGGACCGGCTCGAACGCTTCCTGGCGGGCAACCCGTTCCACGTCGACCCCAAGGTCTTCGACGACCTGCGCGGCAAGGTCACCACCTACGTCTCGGAGCACCGGTCCACCCTGATCAGCAGCGCCCTGAGCGGCGCCGGGCGGGTGGCCGAGGTCGCGACCGGGGCCGCGCTCGCGCTGTTCACCACCGTGTTCATGCTCCACTCCGGCGACCGGATGTGGCTGTGGACCAGCGGTCAGCTCCCGGAGGGCGCCCGCGACCCGTACCACCGGGCCGGGCGCACCGCCTGGCGGACGTTCGCCGGGTACACCCGCGGCATCGTCATCGTGGCCGGGACCAACGCGATCCTGGTCGGCATCGCGCTCTTCCTGCTCCGCGTCCCGCTCGCGCTGCCGCTGACCCTGCTGGAGTTCTTCGCCTCCTTCATCCCGCTGGTCGGCTCGCCGATCGCGATGGCCGTCGCGTCGATCGTCGCGCTCGCCTCCCGGGGGCCGGTGATCGCGCTGGTGGTGCTGGCGCTGATCGTGGTGATCGGCCAGATCGAGGGGCACCTGCTGCACCCGCTCGTGATGAGCTGGGCGGTCAACCTGCACCCGGTGGTGGTGGCCGCCTCGGTCCTGTGCGGCAGCATCGCCGCCGGGGTGATCGGCGCGGTGGTCGCTGTCCCGGCGGTCTCCGTGGTCTGGGCGGTCACCAGGGAACTGCGGAGCGGCGAGGAGCCGACCGGTGCCGCGGACCGGGGCGCCGGACAGTCCTCGTGACGGCGCGCAGCCTGATGGATGGCGTTCGTTCCCGAGCTCCCTCGGCGCGGGGGAGCAAGTGGGAAGGGAGCGGGTGGTACGGGGCTGGAGAGCATGCCTTCGGTGGAGTGGCGGATCTGCGACGCGAGGGCATACGACTCCGAGGAGGAGACGCTCCCTGCCCTGAGCCCGGTACGGGGGAGCAGCACAGCGGCCCTGCCGTCCGCGGTGGGACGACAGGGCCGCTGTCGGCAGGAAGCGGGTGTTGGTCAGCCGAGCTGGGTGAAGTTGGGCCGGTCGGTGTCCAGGGTGGCGATGGTGGCGGGGGTGAGGGCGGTGTTCCAGGTCTGGACGTCGCTGATCTGGCCGGGGAAGTAGTCGCCGGTCTTGGCGCTACCGATGGTGAGAGGACCGGTCGAGTTCCAGGGGCTGGGGTTGCTGCCGGTGGCGACGAGGGTGCCGTTGACGTAGAGCCTCATGGCCTTGCTGGTGATGTCGTAGGTGGCGACCAGGTGGGTCCACTTGTTGAGCTCGGGCGGACTCGGGGCGGCTGCGGGGGTGGAGAAGCCGGGACCGGCGGTGTCGCTGTCGGGGCTGATGAAGGTCCAGGCGCCGTAGGCCGTCGAGTACTGGAGGTAGAAGGCACTGAGGTTGGTGCCGGACTGGCCGACGACGGTGGCGTAGCCGTTGGTGTTGGTGAGGTAGGCCCAGGCGGAGATGGTGTAGCTCTGGGTGGTGTCGAGCACCGGGCCGGTGGTCTTGGCCGTTGACGGGCTGTTGCCGTCGAGGTTGAGGGCCTTGCTGGTCCGGCCGGTGCTGATGGTGGCGGCCCCGGTGAGGGTGAGGTTGTTGGCGGGCCGGACGCTGTCGGTGGTGTCGGTGAGTGTCCAGCGGTCGCTGGGCTGGTGGACGGCGCCCATGGGGACGGCGGCACCGAATCGGGCGAGGCCGGCGGTGGGCCGGGTGCCGGGGTAGCGGGTGATCTCGCCGCCGGTGGTGGTGTAGAGGTCGGGGTAGGTGTCGGCGTCGATGTCACCGGGGGAGGAGATGGTGGTGGTCCGGTTGCCGCCGCCGATGGCCAGGATGTTCTGTGGGATGGGCTGGGTGGTGCTGTCGGCGGTGGTGGTCCACTTCTGGTTGCCGTCGCTGTTGCAGCCCCAGATGACGAGCTTGTTGCCGGGGGTGTTGGAGGCGAAGGGGTCGTCGAGGCACCGGCCGGAGTTGGTGTTCTTCAGGGTGCCGGGGGTGGGGCCCGGTTCCCACTGCTGGGCAGCGGTGCCGTTGCAGTCCCAGACCTGCACGGTGGTGCCGTCGGTGGTGCCGGAGTTGCTGACGTCCAGACACTTTCCGTTGATGCGGACGGTCTTGTCGGTGCCGAAGGTGACCTGCTGGGCGCCGGTGCCGTTGCAGTCCCACAGCTGGATGGCGGTGCCGTTCGCGGTTCCGCTGTTGGTGCCGTCCAGACACATGGTCTGCCCGGCGGCGTTGCGGACGCCGGAGACCAGAGTGGAGGCGGCAGGGGCGGTGATGGTGGTGGTGGGCGTGCCGTTGGTGAAGGTGAGGGGGTAGCTGGTGATGGCTCCGGCGGAGTTGTCACGGGCCCACAGGGTGGGTGCTCCGGCGACGGTTCCGGGAGCGATCAGGGTGGTGTTGGACCAGTCGCCGGTGCCGATCCTGACACCGGTGCCGAGGTAGCAGCCGTCGCGGAAGGTGCCGGGGTAGTACCAGAGCTCCTTGTTGTCGACGGTGATGAGGTCACTGGGGGTGTTGGGCTGGGCGAGGGCACCGGTGGCGAGGATCTGGGTGACACGGTTCCAGGTGCCGTCGGAGCCCTTGGCGGGGCAGCTGCCGACGTTCTTGATGTTGCTGTAGCCGCCGTTGGTGAAGTGCCCCGGGACGCCGGCTTCCCCGTTGATCAGCGTGCTGCCGTCATTGGGGACCGAGACCGGCGCATCCATCGCGGTCACCTACCGCGACCCCGAGTGCTCGCGTTCCAAGGGCACCATGCCGGCCTCCGCAGACAGCAACACCATGGCCTGCTACCCGGTCTACTGGGCGACTCCGGGAGCCAAGGACCCCATTGCGGACTGGTTCAACAAAACCCTGGTCACTCAGATCACTTCCAGTGACCGCACGAAGGCCGGATCTCCCGCACGGGTCGTCAAGTACGACTACAGCGGCGGCGCTGCCTGGCACCGTGACGACTCTGAGCTCACCGACGACAAGTACCGCACCTGGAACGACTTCCGCGGCTACCGCACCGTCACCACGACCGCCGGCACCGCTCCGGACCCGATCACCCAGAGCACGGTCTCGTACCTGCGCGGTATGGATGGCGACTACAAGGCCGACGGGACCCGGCGTAGCGTCAAGCCGGCCAACTCGCTCGGGGAGCAGATCACCGACAGCTCATGGCTTGCGGGCACACCGCAGGAGGCTGCCTCCTACACCCAGGCCGGCGGAACCGTCACCGGCAAGTCCCTGATCGACGAGCCCCTGGTTGCGACGGTGCTCGATCTTCCGCGCACCGCGTGGACCTCCGAGACCCCGGCGCCGGCGCGCCTGTCGACCCTGCCGGACCTGACCGT
This sequence comes from Kitasatospora sp. NPDC048540, assembly GCF_040651175.1. NCBI lineage: Bacteria > Bacillati > Actinomycetota > Actinomycetes > Kitasatosporales > Streptomycetaceae > Kitasatospora > Kitasatospora sp. NPDC048540. Next base: position 23,751 of record NZ_JBEZIR010000055.1, on the reverse strand, counting down.
CCACCGGACCCAGGCCGTGTCCTCCCGCTCGCTCGGACTGATGTCGGACGGCGTCACCTGGCGGACCGCTCAGGACCGCACCACATTCGACGGACTCGGGCGGGTGTCGCAGGTCGACAGCAGGGGTGACCTCGCAGTCCCCTCGCAGGAGACCTGCACCACCACTTCCTACGCGGCTGCTCCGGTCGGCAATCCTATGATGCTCGGCTACCCGAGCGAGACCGTCACGGTCGCCGGGTCGTGCTCCACCGCGGCCGGCAGCACCACGACGATCAACCACAACCGCGTCTTCTACGACGGTGACGGCACCGTCACCAACCCCGGAACGCTCGGCACGCTCGGTCAGAACGGCTCCACGCTCGGCCTGGTGACCTCGAACCAGATCATCACGGGCTACGACGGCGCCGGCGCTCCGCAGTTCCAGACGACCGGCGCGGTGGCCTACGACGGCTACGGCCGGGTGATCAAGAGCCTGGACGTGGGTGGTCAGGCGACCCTCACGTCGTACTCCCCAGCGACGTCGACGCTGCCGACGTCGTTCTCCACCACGAATCCGATGGGCTGGACCGGTACCAGCAGCATTGCGCCGGCTCGTGGGCTGGTGACGAAGGCGGTCGACGCCAACGGCAAGGTCACCGAGTCGACCTACGACACGCTGGGCCGCCGTCTCGCGGTGTGGACCCCGGGCCGGGACAAGGCGACCCAGAGCCCCGACCGCAAGTTCGGCTACTCCGTACACGGCGCGGGCGACAACCCCGACCCGACCACTGTCACCACGCAGACCCTCCTCGAGGGCGGCCTCTACAACACCGCCGTCACCCTCTACGACGGCTTCCTGCAGCCCCGTCAGGGCCAGTCGACCCGACCCGACAACGGTGCCGGGCGGCTGATCTCATCCACTTTCTACGACTCGCACGGCTGGAACGTCCGCAGCATCGCTCCGTACGTCGACACGACGACCACGCCGGGTACCACCCTGTGGGCGGAGACCAACCAGACCGGACCGTCGGTCACCCAGATCGGCTACGACGGCCAGGGCCGTGCCGTCACCAGCTCGCTCCGTTCCTTCGCGGACGTGCTCTGGCAGTCCGCAACCACCTTCAAGGGCACGGACCGGGTCGACACCACTCCGCCCGCGGGGGGAACCGCCACCACCACCTACACGGACGCGCTCGGGCGGACCACGTCCACCGTCGCTCGTGACACGACCCCCGACCGGCAGCTGGCTGGCGGGACGACGATCACGCCCGGAACGTCCGTGCTCTCCAAGAGCGTCCGGCTGTCGATGCAGGCCGACGGAAACCTGGTCCTTACCGGCATCGCCAGCGGCCAGGTGCTCTGGTCCAGCGGTACCGCGGGCCACCCGGGTGCCGGCGCAAAGGTCACGGCCGACGGCAACCTCGTGGTCCTCGACACCAACGGCACCACCCAACTGTGGTCCAGCAGCTCCGGAACCCACCCCGGCGGCTACCTCAAGGTCCAGGGCGACGCCAACCTCGCCCTCTACGACGCGGCCAACGTCAAGATCTGGTCCAGCAACACCGTTAACGCCGCACCCGCCGCCGACATCACCACCACTTACACGTACACCCCTGGCAGCCAGCTCGACACTGTCAAGGACAGCGCCGGCAACACCTGGTCCTACACCTACGACCTGCAGGGCCAGCTCACGTCCAAGACCGACCCCGACAACGGCTCGTCCAGGACCACCTACGACCAGTACGGCCGCACCGCCACCACCACCGACGCCCGCAACCAGAGCCTCGCCTTCAGCTACGACCTGGCGGGCCGGCGGATCGGCGAATACTCCGGGACCAGCACCACCGACAGCTCCAAGCTCCTCGCCGAGTGGACCTACGACCAGAAGTACAAGGGCCTACCCGACAGCTCCACCCGGTACGTCGGCGGGAAGACCGGCAGCGCCTACATCAAGAAGATCGACTCCTACAACTCCAACTACCAGCCCACCAGCACCACCACCACCATCCCGGCGGCCGAGGGCAACCTCGCCGGGAGCTACACCGCCAAGACCGACTACACCCAGGACGTCGGCTGGCTCGGATCCACCACCTACGGCACCGAAGGAGGTCTGCCGGCTGAGACCGTCGGGTACGGGTACAACGCCCAGGGCCTGCTGATCGGCGCGGGATCCGACTCCACCAAGTACTCCGGTCCCGTTGCCTACAGCCCGCTCGGCCAGGTCCTGCAGACCACCGTCGGCATGCCCGGCAAGCAGTTGCGTACCAACCGGACCTACGACCAGGCCACCGGCCGGCTCGCCACCAACAAGGTCACCCTCCAGACCAACACCGCCAACCCCATCTCCAACACCACCTACGGCTACGACCAGGCCGGCAACCCCACCACCATCACCGACACCCAGTCCAGCGGCGGAACCGACCGCACCACGGACACCCAGTGCTTCGGCTACGACGCCCAGAACCGCCTGACCACTGCCTGGAGTGACACCGGCGGCATCACCGCGGTCACCGCCGGCCAGCTCGCCAAGTGCGTCAACGCGCAGCCGACGCCGGCCACCATCGGCGGCCCCGCCCCGTACTGGATCGACTGGCAGTACAACCAGCTCGGCGACCGCACCCAGCAGGTCCAGCACGACGTCACCGGCAACCCCGCCAAGAACACCACCCAGACCAGTACCTACCCCGGCGCGGGCACCGCTGTCGCGGCCCAGCCCAACACCGCCACCGCCATCACCACCACCAACCCGACCACTGGCACCACCACCCTCACCCCCCACTACGACACCGCAGGAAACACCACCAGCCGCGACACGAGCGGAAGCAAGACCGGCAACCAGGCCTTCACCTACAACGAAGAAGGCCGCACCGACACCGTCACCACCAACGGCACCGCCACCAAGTACGTCTACGACGCCGACGGCGGGCTCCTCGTCCAGCGCGGGCCGACCACCGGCTCCAACGTCCTCTATCTCTTCGGTGGCGCCGAACAACTCACCCTCAACAACACCACCAAGGCCGTCACCGGGCAGCGCTACTACTCCTCACCCGACGGCACCGCCATCGTCCGCTCCAGCAACGGCACCATCAGCTACCAGCCCACCAGCACTCAGGGCACCGCCCAACTCCAGGTCGACAGCACCACCCTCGCCATCACCCGGCGCAGCTTCGACCCTTACGGCAACCCCCGCGGCACCCCGCCCAACGCCTGGGCCGACAACCACGGATACCTCGGCCGACCCACCGACACCACCACTGGCCTCAGCCTTCTCGGTGCCCGCAACTACGACGCCGCCATCGGCCGCTTCCTCACCGTCGACCCCGTCTTCGAGGCCGGCGACCCGGACCAGATGGGCGGCTACACGTACGCCGCCAACAACCCCATCACCGGCAGCGACCCCACTGGCCTGATCGCCAACCGGTTCGACATGAGTGGCGGGGACGCACTCCCACCGCAGGGTGACTACCACGACACCGCTGCTGGCTTCATCGACGAAGGCCTCGAGATCGACAATCTCACGGCCAAGGTCCTCTTCCCCTGGGCCGCGCCGATCAAAAAGAAGATCAACTCCGCTATCTCGGAGTCGGTTTCAAAGCATTTGAAACCCAGGAAGAACACGTCGCAGTACGAGGCGGGGAAGTTCCTGGCAGATGCATCGACCCTTGCGGTCGGTCCCGAGATCGAGGTGGAAGGTGGGCTCAGCGCATTTGCCCGACGCTACGCGGCCAAGATCGGGTCCAAGGTCAAGGGGCTTCTGACCAAGGGGGCCGAGGACAGCGCTGCTGTCGCCGAGAACACGTTCGACGACACCCTGCGCCTCGGAAAGACCGACAAGCCCGCCACGCCCAAGGGCGACGACCCCCACCCTCCGTCCGATCCCTCGCCACCTGCCGAGCCCGCCGCCGAGCCGTCGAGCCCGAGCGAAGGGGCAGGCGGAGGCGGCCATGAACCGGAGCCGGTCACCTGTAGCTTCACCCCCGACACTCCGGTCCTCATGGCGGATGGGTCGGCGAAGCCGATCGGCGATCTGTCCGTCGGCGACCAGGTCGAGGCGGCGGACCAGCACGACGTCGGGACCCAGGGTGCTCAGCCCGTCACGGCAAAACTGGTCCACTCGGACGAAGACCTGATCGACGTCACGGTCAAGGATGTCGCGGGGACCGACGTCACTCTGCACACAACCGCCCGACACCCCTTCTGGGACGAGACGACGGGATCGTGGACGCCGGCCTCGGAACTCGTGGCAGGCCACAGCCTCAAGAGTGCTGACGGCAAGCAGGCACAGATCGCCTCAGTGGTCGCAGTGCCCGGCACCAAGTCGATGTACAACCTCACTGTCGCCAGCTACCACACGTACTATGTGCTCGCAGGCACCACGCCGGTGCTTGTGCATAATGAGTGCGGCCCCAGCGAAGTAGATGCGATCGGCGCACGGGGCAGGGCTGAGGAACTCCAGGGTAAGCGGAATGACTATCCGAACGCGGATCAGCATGGCACTACCGCAGTGATCGGTGTGTTTAATACCGAGACGAAGACCTGGGTAAACCGGATTGCCATCAACGGTCCGGGCGAGATGCCATCTACCTGGACCCTGCGTCCAGGGGAAGAGTTCGTTCAGGGTCGCGGACATGCGGAGGAAACTATCCTGGATAATCTCGGACCAAATGAGATTGTTGGCTACGGAGGCACTTCCCGAAATATCTGCTGGGATATTTGCTATGGTCGCCTGGATTCAAAGGGCCTAGTGTTCGGTGGCGCTGGATATCGCGGCGGGAATGCCGATAAATCGCCGTTCTCGCTTTTCTGGTCTGAAGGATGGTAACAATGAGGCGAGTCAGACATGAGAGCGCCGAAGGGTTTGCCCGCGGCGATCGCCTGATCCTCTCCGCCGAGCCGTTTGACGTGCATGTATCTTCCGTGACCGCCACTCGGGTCTTCATTGAGTGGCCGTGGCGCGAGATCGACGGCGAGTCGAAGAATCGTTGGGATGGAACGGTTGGATTCTCGCGCGATCCTGACCACTGGGATTGGCGCAATACTCCGTGGAGAGTGGAGCCCGATCCGTCCGAGCTTTCGGCTGGGGAAACCTGCATGCTGGGAATCCCGCCAACCGAGGTTCAAGTAGTCGCCATCGACCAGTACGATCCGCCCGCTGATTTCGGATGGACGCCTCGGCCGACATGGGTACTCGGGGTTTGTCCTGTTTCCGATCTCTCGGATGAGGAAGCCGGATATGTCCTCTACTTGAACTCGGGAGAGCCAATCGTCATCGACCCGGCTTAGTCTCTGCCGGACTGAGTCGTGATCTTCGAGAATTAGAGGCTCATGTGGAGTGCTTCAATTGGCTCCGCGGATATCCTCGAAAGTGGCTCGAAGGACTTTATTGAGCTGAAACTCAGGGGCCCCATCGGAAGCGTCTCCGATGGGGCCCCTGAGCGTTTGACGGCAGTAGTTGACGGCAACGTCAGCGGACGGGTGCTGCACAAAGTGGCGGGTCGTCGCTGTCGTCGGGGTTGATGGCGGGCCCGGAGGGCTTGCCGAGGGTACGGCCGAGGAGGTCGATGGCGTCGCGCTGGAGGCGGAGGCGGACGTGGGCGTACACGGTCGCGGTGACGCCGATGTGGGCGTGACCGAGGAGTTCCTTGATGACGACGAGTTCGACGCCCTGTTCGAGGAGGAGAGTCGCGGTCGAGTGCCGCAGGTCGTGGAATCGGATCGCTCGCAGGCGGGAGCAGCGGAGTAGGGCGTTGAAGTGCCGTGTGAGGGTGGCGGGTTCGATGGGGTGGCCGTCTGGGCGGGTGAAGACGAGGCCGTGCTCCAGCCACTCTGCGCCGGCTTGCTGCTTCTCGCGGGCCTGTCGGTCACGGTGTATGCGGAGCGCGGCGACGCAGGCGGCGGGGAGGGCGATGCGGCGTTCGGAGCTGATGGTCTTGGTGGGCAGGGTGGTGAGGCCGCTTGTGCGGGTGCGCTGGAGGGTGCGGCGGATGCTGGCGGTGCCGTTGGCGAGGTCGAGGTCTTCCCAGCGCAGGCCGAGGAGTTCGCCCTTGCGGAGTCCGGTGCGCAGGGCCAGTTCGAACAGTGCGTGCAGGCGGTGGCTCTGTGCGGAGGTGAGGAAGGTGCGGGCCTCGTGGGCGGTGAGGGGGTTGAAGCGGCGGGGTCGGGGTGTGCCGGTGCGGACGCTGCGGGCGACGTTGCGCGGGATCTCTTCCTCGCGGACGGCGTGTTCCAGGGCGGACTTGAGCACGGAGTGGATGTAGGCGAGGGTCAGCGGGGAGAGGTACTTGCGGCAGCACTTGCCGATGGCGCAGCAGCGCGGGCGGCGGTCGGCCTGAGCGTCGGGCTTGCGGCGGGCGTCGAAGCCGCGTGCGCAGCACTGGCAGATGGTCCGCAGGTCGTTAAGCCAGGTGCGAACGTCCTTGGCGGTGAGCTTGGCGAGCTTCTTCCTGCCCAGGCCCGGTATCAGGTACTGGTGGACGACGGCGGTGTAGCGGGTGTGGGTGGTCTCGCGGAGCTGGTGGACGGAGACGTTCTCCAGCCAGTACGTCAGGAAGGCGGCGAGGCTGCCCTGGGCGGTGACGACGGGGACGCCGCGGTTGCTGGCGGCGATCTTCTCCGTCAGCTTGGCGAGCGCCTCCTTCCGCGTGGTGCCGTAGACGCGGACGCGCTTGCGGGCACCCGCTGGGGCAAGGACGTAGCCTGCGGCTTCCCAGCGGCCGTCCTTGCGCTGGTAGACGGTGCCGTCGCCGTTGGCCCGGACACGGCGTGAGGCGGCGGGGGCGTTGCGGGGCGTGGTCATCAGGCGGCTTCCTGTTCGAGTCGAGTGGTGATGAGCTCGGCGAGCGCGTGGGCGGGGATGCGGCGGGCGCGGCCGAGGGTGATGGAGGCGAGTTGCCGGGTGCGGATGAGGTCGTAGACGGCGGAGCGGCTGATCTTGAGCCGGGCCATGACCTCGGGGACGGTGAGGAGCTCAGCACCGGCGGTCACTCGATGACCCCTTGCCGGTCGGCGTGGGTCGACCGGTGACCGGGGTGACCGGGTCGGTGACCGCCGGAGTGACCGGGGGCGTCCGGGCGGCGTCCGTCAGGCCGGGTGGGCCGCTTGGCTTCCAGGAGGTCGGCGAGGTGGGCGAGTTCGGGCAGGAGTCCGGTTCCTGCGTATTGCCAGTGCGAGAGGACGAGGGTCGTGTCCGTGCCGCCGTGCTGACCGGCCCGGTGCCCGGCGGTCAGGTCACCGTGGTCATCGCGGTCACCGCGCCGGTCACTGTCCGGCTGTCCGCCGGTGGGCAGGATGTTGCCGGCCTCCGTCTGCTCAGGGCGCGGGCCGACGGCAGCCGGAGCGGTGGCCTCGGATTGGCGGGCTCGCCAGGCGGTGCGTTCAGCGCGCAGTTGGGTGAGAGTGGTCGAGTAGTGGCGGGTGCGGGTCGAGAAGTGTCCTCGGAAGCCGAGCATGTGAGCCCATTGCCGCAAGCGGAGGTGGGCGTGCTCCGGGCGGGTGGCGAGGTGCCAGGCGGTGTGGATCATGCGGCGGGCGTGGTCGGTGATGTCGTACTGGGCGAGCTCGGCGAGGAGGCGGAGGCGGCGGTCGAGGGTACCGGTGGTGGTCTCGGCACCCTTGGTGGCGTACTTGGCGATGTAGGCGGCAACGTGCCGGTCGGTGACAGGACTGTCGGTGAAGTCCGTGCCGCGGATGGGCCGGACGTCGATCTGCCGCCCGAACCGGAATACCAACGCCCGTGCCCGATCAGCGTCCTGTGATCGGGGTGTGTCCCCGTCGCGCTGCCGCAGCTGGCCTTCGGGCAGGACACGGGTGCGCACGGCGGCGGTGCGGACGGCGTGGTCGAGGAGCTCGGTGGTGGCCCAGGCGGGCGGGGTACTGGCGGGCCCGGTGGGTCCGTCGAGGCGGATGACGGCGTGGAAGTGGACCTGGCCGCGCTTTTGGTACTCGGCGACCTTGGCGTAGGAGAGGGTGGCGTGGTGGCGCAGGGTGCGCTGGGTGAGTCCGGCGGCCTTGGCGATCTCTCGGCGCAGGTGGGTGGTGAAGCGTGCCCACAGGGCGGGGGCGTGCGCGTTCCACAGCACCGCGCCGGTGTAGTCGTAGCGGTCGGGGTCGAGCGGGCTGCCGAGCAGCGGATCGCCGTCCGGGTGGGCCTGGCCGCAGGGGCAGTGGCCGGAGCCGGGCTGGTTGTGGACGGGGCCGAAGCCGGGCGCGGTGAGGGTGGCGAACACGCGCGGGTGCGCGGCGACGCTGGTGGGGACGGTCTTGCCGCCACGCAGTCCGGCGGCGATCAGCTGGTAGGTGTCGTAGCGGTAGACGGTCGAGCAGGCCGGGCAGCGGGTGGTGCGGCGGTTGCCGCAGCGCAACAGGAGTTCGCCGGCGGGCAGGTGGCGGGTGTCGAGGTGGTCGAGGATCTGGCCGGTGGCGGTGTCCAGGCGGGTGCGGTGTCCGGTCATCCGGATCGGGCGGGCGCAGCCGCCCAGGGAGCCGATCTGCCGGGCCAGGGGCGCGAGGTGTCCGGCAGCGGCGAGCTTGGCCAGCCTGGCGGTCAGCCGCGCCCGGCGTTCCAGCGCTGAGTTCCTGTGCGCGGACGCGTCGGCCTTCCTGTCGTGCGCTGGTGCAGCGAACGTCGCGTTCGAGATCGCGGACGTGTCTGTGGGGGAAGGGAGTTGGAGCTGTGCGGGCATGGGGACAGACCTCCGGCAGGGGTCGGGAGAGGAAGGGAGGTGGTTGAGGGCGACCCGGGGGCGTTGGCGCGCGAGGGAACGGGGCGTGCCATGGCGGGCGCGGGCGGTGGGCCGGGGGCATCTGGCCTGGTCAGCGGTGGTGTTCGCCAGCGGTGCGTGAAGGTAGCATCGCTTCAAGTGCGCATTCAAGTGCATCCCTCCTCATCTGTTTCGGTGGCCGGTGGGGACGCGAGTACTGTGGCCCCGGTCTTCCGTTTTGGACGGGCCGGATTTCGGTGGTAGAGGCGCAGAGAAAGTGGGGTGACCTGCGGTGACGGTGGGGCGGCGGGGGCGTAGACCGGCGGGCGGCACGGTGTTGCTGACGTTCGAGGTCATCGCCGAGGCCCTGCGGGAGCGGATCCGCTCCGGGGAGCTGAAGCCGGGGGACGCGCTGCCGACGCAGGCCGTGTTGATGGCGGAGTACGGGGCCTCCAGCCTGTCCGTGCAGAAGGCCATGGCCCTGCTGAAGCAGGACGGCTACGCGATCTCCCGCCCAGGCAAGGGAGCCTTCGTCGCCCACCCCGACGCCGACACCGACGATGATCCAGGTGACGGGGAGGCGGGGAGCACGCCCGCCGGCGGGATGGTGGCGCGCGTCGAGGCGCTGGAGCTGGCGCTGGCCGAGACGCTTGATCAGCTCACCGTCCTGCGTGCCCGCGTCGAGGCCCTCGAAGCGGGCGGCACCGAGCGAGACCGCTGACCCGTCGGCCGGTGGACGGCAGGGGCTGGAGCTGTGCGTCCAGATTTTCTCTACGAGGTTCAAGGCGGGCCCCGCCCGCTGGAGCCGGCCCAACGTCGCCGACCGACCCAGGGTCAGACCGGCCCCGAGGTCTTCACGGGTGTCGGCGATCAGCGGTCTGCCAGGTCGTGACCAGGGCTCGACTGGTGCCCGATGGGAGCAAGTTGTGGGGTAAGCGCCGCTTACCCCAGCACCGCCCAGGGTCGGAGCAAGTTGTGGGGTAAGGACTCCTTGCACCTTGCGGAGCAAGTTGTCGCCTGCGACCGTCCTACGGTCGGATCGCGGGCACAGGGTCGGCCAGGGGTCCGACCCTCCCTCTCCCGCCGCCGGGCCCGCTGTGGGCGATGTCCGACGCCGCCTCGGCTCCGCAGCGCAGGCTCCCCGCCGACCGCTCCTGTGCCGAGCGATCAGAGCGTGCGCAAGCCCGCCGAGTGCCGAGACGCCCGCAAGCAGCAGTCCGAACTCGACCCCCGCGCAATCGGGACGATCAGGACGCCAGCAGCTCGGCGACTTCGGGAACGCTGCGGAACGCTCGCAGCCGGTCCATCATGATCCGTGCGCGCTCGGTGGTGCGTTCGCTGCCGCTCTGCCCCAGGGCGAGCATCCGGCCGGCGGTCCCGGCTGCAGCCTCGGGCTCGTTCGCATCGGCGTAGGCCACGGCCAGCCAGGACAGGTACAGCGCCAACTCCCTCGCGTGACTGGCGTCGTAACGGCCCAGGACGTCCGTCAGCAGCGGTACGGCGCGAAGCGGCCGGTGCAGCTCGGTGTAGACGCGGGCCTCCATGACCTGGAGTTCCCCGGCGTCCATCCAGTACAGGTACGACGGTGACTCGGTGCCGGCCGAGTCCTGGGCCAGGGCTTCGCCGGCTTCCCCGAGGGCGGTCATCGCCGGGCGGTCCTGCCCGGCGCGAGTGTGGGCCCAGGCCACGCGGTCCAGGTAGAGCGCGCGAGCCTTGGGCGGGGCGTCCGGCCCGGCGCTGTCCAGGGCGGCGCGGGCCAAGTGCACCGCGTCGGTTGCCCGTCCGGTGTTGCTCCACTGGTAGGCCAGCGAGCCCGCGACGTTCCCCGACAGCACCCCGTCCCCCGCCGCACGGGCCGCACTCATGCCGAGCCGGTAGATCCGCTCGGCCTCGGCATGCTCGCCCGCGTCGGAGGCCACCCACCCGGCGATCTGAGACAACTCACCGATGACCCGGAGCAGTTCGCTTCCCACCTCCTCGGTGTGGGTGCCCTCCCGGTAGAGCGTCACCGCTGCCCGAAGCTCCCGCAGGGCGGGGCCGATCAGGTCCTTGCCGTACACCACGTCATCGGCCAGCCGCAGGCCGTGGACCCGCTGAGCCAGGTCGGCCACCTGCCCAGCCCCGATCCGACGGCCCGTACGGGCGCTCAGCAGGGACAGCGGGTCGCCCGCGGGCAGGAAGTCGGCCACGGTCAGCACACGCGGCGCGGACTCGGCCAGTGGGACGGTCTTGGCCGCCTCCATCAGCTCGCGCGGCACCTCCAGCACCAGGGCGAGGAAGGGCAGCCACTCGCGCGGGGACCGAGTGCCGATCTCCCAGCGGGACACGTCGTTGCGCGTCGGAGGAACGCGCCCAGGAGCAGCATCGGCCAGCGCCTCGGCCAGCCGCCGCTGACTCCAACCGCGTGCCAGGCGCAGCCGCCTGACCAGTTCCCCGACCGTCTCCCTCACCCGGCCAGCTTGGCAGACAGCAAGGCAGACACGCTGGCTACTCCGCAAGGTTCGCGCCAAAGGGGACCCTGATCAACAGCCACAGCGGAGCCGACCACGGGCGGGCACGATGAACCAGAACAGCAGCCAAGCGGAGCGCCTGCCTCATCGGAGTGCGGGGTCCGCAGGGGAAGGGCCTCGGTTGCTCCCTTGGACCACCCCGGACGGGAACCCCTGCTACCTGAGCACCGACGGCAGGGGCTACCTCTCGACCCTCGCCGACGACATCGAAACGGTGCAGATCGGCATGGGCGAGGAACTGTTGGAGTACGCCCGAGGCGTCCTGGCACCTGGAACGCTCGCGCGGCCAGCCGTCGAATACCGCTGGCTGGCCTGCCGGCTGACCGAGGCCCTGTCGGATGCCCTCAGAATCGCGGACTCACGCGGGCAGCGCATCCCCGCCCCGCAGGAGGCGACCGAGGATGCCCGACCTGACGAGTAGTGACGGCCAAGTCCGCTACGTCTCCACGGCAGCAGACCTTCGATACCAGATGAATGGACACGCTGATGGGCACGACCACCCGCTACCGGTTCCGCGGGTACAACGTGACCACCGACCCTGACCCCCTGGCGCTGCCGATCTTCGAAGCCGTCTGCATCACCGGCGAAGAACAGGACTGCGGAGCCGCGTCCGGCGAGCTGCACACCCCGGAAGAGCTGACGCGCTGGATCGCCGGCCACTGCGCGCAGACCGGTCACCAGTCGTACGAGCAGACCACCCGCACCGTCGTCCGCGCCGAGCCCGGAGCATGGCAGTAGGATCACGCGCGCGGCCGACAACAGCACGACTGGTCTACACCTCTGACGGCAGTAGTGACGGCAACAACCACGGACTTCAGCGCACATCTACGGACGCCGACGGACCGTCAAACCACTGTTGACCTGCGAAAAGGCAGGTAGGGAGGGGTCGCGTAGCACACGTACTATGTGCTCGCGGGGACCACGCCGGTCCTGGTACACAACACGTGTGAAATTGGTGCAGCGCAGACTGCTACCCAAATTAGGAATGCGCCGGGACCCGCTACTGGCGGCTACAGCTTGTCGGACGCTGGCGGGAGTTGGCTGAGGGGATCGCAGGGTAACTTCGGGCGAATTCCGGGCCAGATTGCCGATCAACTGCGCGGGCAGACTTTCAGAAGCTTCGACGACTTCCGCGAAGCGTTTTGGGCCGCAGTTGGAAACGACTCTGACTTGGCCTCTTCATTCTCGGCATCCAATGTAAGCAGAATGCAGGGAGGAAGATCTCCATTCGTCGCATCCGGCCAATCGATGCCTGGGCAGTATAATTATGTCCTTCATCATGCGACGCCCATTTGGGCTGGTGGTGGGGTCTATGACATGGACAATATTGTGATCTTGACCCCACGACTACACTCGGAGATCCTGGACCCTGGCTTCCACTACGGAAGGTGAGTGAGTTGGCTGGCTTTGACCCCCGGCAGCCGAAAGCTGTCGAACTTGTCGAAATGATCCGCCATGGCGGATTCTCGGATGAGCGGTGCGCCGAGTTGATCGAGGAGCTGCAGCGACTTCTTCCGCATCCCGCATGGACTGACCTGATGTTCTATCGGGAGCCGCCACTTTCTGATGAAGGTGTTGTTCAGGAGGCTCTTTCGTATCGGCCCATCGAACTCTAGACGCCTGGAGTTTGACGCGTAATTGCTAACACAGTGGCCCCGCCGAAGACGATTTCGGCGGGGCCACTGTGTGTCTGACGGCAGTAGTTGACGGCAACGTCAGCGGACGGGTGCTGCACAAGACGGCGGATCGTCGCGGTCGCCGTCCTCGACTCCGGTTTCGGCGAGGTTGCCGAGTGCGTGCCCGAGGAGGTCAATGGCCTTCCGCTGAAGGCGGAGCCGGACGTGCGCGTACACGGTCGCAGTGACGCCGATGTGGGCGTGGCCCAGTAGCTCCTTGATGACGACGAGTTCGACGCCCTGTTCCAGGAGGAGTGTCGCGGTCGAGTGCCTCAGGTCGTGGAACCGGATCGCCCGCAGGCGGGAGCGGCGAAGCAGCGCGTTGAAGTTCCGTGTGAGGGTGGCGGATTCGATGGGGTGGCCGTCCGAGCGCGTGAAGACGAGGCCCCTGTCCACCCACTCCGCGCCGGCCTGCTGCTTCTCGCGGGCCTGCCGGTCGTGGTGCGCGCGCAGCGAGGCGATGCACGCAGCCGGGAGGGCGATGCGGCGTTCCGAGTTGACCGTCTTGGTCGGCAAGGTGGTGAGGCCACCGGTGCGGGTGCGTTGGAGGGTGCGGCGGATGCTGGCGGTGCCGGCGTCGAGGTCGAGGTCTTCCCAGCGCAGGCCGAGGAGTTCTCCCTTACGAAGACCCGTGCGGAGAGCGAGTTCAAACAGGGCATGGAGGCCGTGGCCCTGCGCGACGGTGAGGAAGGTGCGGGCCTCGTCGGCGGTGAGGGGATTGAAGCGACGGGGACGGGGTGTGCCAGTGCGGACGTTGCGGGCGACGTTGCGCGGGATCTCTTCCTCGCGCACGGCGTGTTCCAGCGCGGATTTCAGCACGGAGTGGATGTAGGCGAGCGTCAGCGGTGAGAGGTACTTGCGGCAGCACTTGCTGATGGCGCAGCAGCGCGGGCGGCGGTCCGCCTGAGCGTCGGGCTTCCGGCGGGCGTCGATGCCGCGTGCGCAGCACTGGCAGAGGGTCCGCAGCCCGTCCAGCCAGCTCCGGACGTCCTTGGCGGTGAGCTTTGCGAGCTTCTTCTTGCCCAGGCCGGGGATGAGGTACTGGTTGACGCAGGCGGTGTAGCGGGTGTGGGTGGTCTCCCGGAGCTGGTGGATGGCGACGTTGTCTAGCCAGTACGTCAGGTAGGCGGCCAGGCTGCCCTGGGCGGAGACCACTGGGATGCCGCGGTTGCTCGTGGCGGTCTTCTCGGTGAGCTTGGCGAGTGCTTCCTTGCGGGTGATGCCGTAGACGCTGATGCGCTTGCGGGTGTCGCCGGGGGCGAGGACGTAGCCGGCGGCTTCCCAGCGGCCGTCCTTGCGCTGGTAGACGGTGCCGTCGCCGTTGGAGCGGACCCTGCGCGAGCCGGTGCTGGGGGTGGGGTTGGTGTCGAGGGTGGTCATCAGGCTGCCTCTTCGAGGTGGTGGATGAGAACGGTCAGGGCGTGGGTGGGGATGCGGCGGGCGCGGCCGATGGTGAGGGAGGCGAGCTGCCGGGTGCGGATGAGGTCGTAGACGGTGGAGCGGCTGATCTTGAGCCGGGCCATGACCTCGGGGACGGTGAGGAGTTCGCTGTCGGCGGTCATGCGATCGCCCCCGTCTGGACGGTGGTGGTCAGCGGGTCGGTGGAGTGACCGGCCCGGTCACCCGAGCGCTGTGCGTGCCGGGGGCGGCTCGGTTGCTCGGTCCGGGGGCGCGGTGTGGTGGCCAGGAGGTCAGCGAGGTGGGCGAGTTCGGGCAGGAGGCCGGTTCCCGCGTACTGCCAGTGCGAGATCACCAGAGTCGTGTCCGTGCCGCCGCGCCGCCCGTCCTTCGCGCGGTGGCCAGCGCGGTGACCGGGGCCGGGGCCGGGGTCGGAGTGACCGGCGGTCAGGTCACCGCGGTCATCGCGGTCACCGTGCCGGTCAGTGACCGGCTGACCCTCACCCGCCGGTCCCTGCTCGGCGGATCGGCCGACCAGAGCTGGGCCGGTCGGTGTCGTGGTGGGGGCTTCGTCTTGGCGGCCACGCCAGGCGGTGCGTTCGGCCCGTAGTTGGGTGAGGGTGGTGGAGTAGTGGCGGGTGCGGGTGGAGAAGTGGCCTCGGAAGCCGAGCATGTGGGCCCACTGGCGCAGGCGGAGGTGAGTGTGCTGAGGCTGGGTGCCGAGGTGCCAGGCGGTGTGGATCATGCGGCGGGCGTGGTCGGTGAGGTCGTGCTGGGCGAGTTCGGCCAGGAAGCGCAGTCGGCGGTCGAGAGTGCCGGTGGTGGTCTCGGCGCCCTTGGTGGCGTACTTGGCGATGTAGGCGGCGACGTGCCGGTCGGTGACGGGCGCGTCGCCGGTGAAATCGGTACTGCGGATCGCGCGGACGTCGATCTGCCGCCCGAGGCGAAACACCATGGGCCCTGCCGACTGTGCCGGGTCGGCCTCCCCGGACCGGGAGGGGTGTTGGTGCTGGACGCGAGTGCGGTTGGCGGCGGCGCGGACGGAGTGGTCGAGGAGTTCGGTGGTGGCCCAGGTGGGTGGGGTGCTGGTGGGGCCGGTGGGTCCGTCGATGCGGATGACGGTGTGGAAGTGGATCTGGCCGCGCTTTTGGTATTCGGCGACCTTGGCGTAGGAGAGCGTGGCGTGGTGGCGCAGGGTGCGCTGGGTCAGCCCGGCGGCCTTGGCGATCTCGCGGCGCAGGTGGGTGGTGAAGCGGGCCCACAGAGCGGGCGCGTGGGCGTTCCACAGCACCGCGCCGGTGTAGTCGTACCGCTGCGGGTTCAGCGGGGTGCCGAGGAGCGGGTCGTCGTCGGGGTGCCGGGTGCCGCAGGTGCAGGGGGTGGTGCCGGGTTGGTTGTGGACGGGGCCGAAGCCGGGCGCGGTGAGGGTGGCGAAGACGCGGGGGTGGGTGGCGACGGTTGTGGGGATGGTCTTGCCGCCACGCAGTCCGGCGGCGATGAGCTGGTAGGTGTCGTAGCGGTAGAGGGTGGAGCAGGCGGGGCAGCGGGTGGTGCGGCGGTTGCCGCAGCGCAGCAGGAGTTCGCCGGCGGGCAGGTGGCGGGTGTCGAGGTGGTCGAGGATCTGGCCGGTGGCGGTGTCCAGGCGGGTGCGGTGGCCGGTTATGCGGATCGGGCGGGCGCAGCCGCCGAGGGAGCCGATCTGGCGGGCCAGGGGTGCGAGGTGCCCGGCGGCGGCGAGCTTGGCCAGCTTGGCGGTCAGCCGCGCCCGGCGTTCCAGCGCCGAGTTCCTGTTCGCGGACGTGTCGGGGCTGGTGGTGAGCGCCGGCGCGGCGAACGCCGTGCTGGCGGGAGTGGAGGTGGTTGCGGGGGTGGGGAGTTGGAGCTGCGCGGGCATGGGGACAGACCTCCGGCAGGAGTCGGGAGAAGAGGAGAGGCGATTGAGGGGCGACCCGGGTGATCGGCGCACGTGGGCACGG
This sequence comes from Kitasatospora sp. NPDC048540, assembly GCF_040651175.1. Taxonomy (NCBI): domain Bacteria; kingdom Bacillati; phylum Actinomycetota; class Actinomycetes; order Kitasatosporales; family Streptomycetaceae; genus Kitasatospora; species Kitasatospora sp. NPDC048540. The sequence goes on along the minus strand of NZ_JBEZIR010000055.1, from coordinate 7,513 downwards.
TGCGCGTGACGGCGGGCGCGGATGGTGGGCCGGGGACGTCTGGCCTGGTCAGCGGTGGTGTTCACCAGCGGTGCGTGAAGGTAGCATCGCTTCAAGCGCGCATTCAAGTGCATCCCTCCTCATCTATTTCGGTGGGCGGTGGGGATGCGAGTACTGTGGCCCTGGTTTCCGTTTTGGACGGGCCGGGTTTCGGTGGTAGAGGCGCAGAGAAGGCGGGGTGACCTGCGGTGACGGTGGGGCGGCGGGGGCGTAGGCCGGCGGGCGGCACGGTGTTGCTGACGTTCGAGGTCATCGCCGACGCCTTGCGGGAACGGATCCGCTCCGGCGGGTTGAAGCCGGGAGACGCGCTGCCGACGCAGGCCGTGTTGATGGCGGAGTACGGGGCCTCCAGCCTGTCCGTGCAGAAGGCCATGGCCCTGCTGAAGCAGGATGGCTACGCGATCTCCCGCCCCGGCAAGGGAGCCTTCGTCGCTCACCCCGACGACGCCGATGACCTCGACGGCCTGGACGTCGGGACCGCGCGCGTCGGCGGGACGGTGGCTCGCGTCGAGGCGCTGGAGCGGGCGCTGGCCGAGGCCGTCGAGCGGATCGCCGACCTGCGTGCTCGCGTCGAGGCTTTGGAAGCGGTCGGCGCGCGGAAGGGTTGAGCTGCGGTATTCCGGCCCGCAGCCGCTGGATCGGGTGACTTCTCCGGCTTCTCGACGCGTCGGATGTCAGGGCAGGGTTAGGGTCGGCCAGGTCCGGGATCCCGGGCGTGGCGGTGGTGTGTCGACGCCTGGGGTGCCGGGGAGGCAGACTGGGGCGAGTAGTAGGAGAGGCAGGGAGCTGGGATGTCGGTGCAGCCGATCGAGGACGCCAGGGATTCGGTGCCGCGCAACGCGGAGGGGATCGCGGCGGCGCTGTCCGGGGCGCGGCGGATGGAGTTTTACCGGGAGTTGCTGGCGGCCGCGCCGCAGGACGCGGAGGCGGTGCTGCGGCGCTGGTGGTGCGAGGCGGTCCTCGATGTCGAGCAGGCCCGCGGCGACCAGTTGACCGCTGCCGCCCTGGCAGGCACGCTGCCCCTCCGCAGCGTTGCCTCCGTGATCGAGCACCGTCGCGCGGCGGGGCTGCCCGTTGAGTGACGCCGACCAGCCGTACGACGAGGACGGCGAGGGTGGCGAGGACGAGGGCTGGCCCTGCTACCTCTCTCCGGAGGTCGAGGCCCTGTTCCAGGACCCGGCAGCGACCGGGGCGGTCTTCAGCGCCATCGTCTCCGCCACCGTGCGGATCAACGCCACACGCGGCCTCGTGCCTGGCAGCACTGCCTCCGAGCGCTGGCCCCAGCAACGGCGTATCGCACTCGGCCCCGGAGGCTCCCTCGGGGTCGCCGAGTACGTCATCGTCGCCGACGCCCCCGAACCCCACTGCGTCATCACCCGCGTCCAGCTCTACTGACCAGCCACCCCACGCGGGCGCGAGCCGCCGGGACGCCGGTCGAGGCGGTGCGTCCAGATTTTCTCTACGAGATTCAAGGCGGTGCCCCGCCGTCTGAGCTGGCCGAACGCCGCCGACCGACCCGTTGTCGGGCGTTCAGCCGCTGCCCGCGTGGAGCGCCGGTGGAGCCAGCAAGCCGACGTCCGGAACACTGCCCGGCCGGGTGCCCGCAGGGAGCAAGTTGTGGGGTAAGCGCTGCTTGCCCCAGCACCGCCCAGGGTCGGAGCAAGTTGTGGGCTATGGACTCCTTGCCCGCAACGCGGAGCAAGTTGTCGCCTGCGACCGTCCTACGGCCGGATCGCGGGCAACAGGGTCGGCCAGGGGTCCGACCCGCTTCTATCGGCCGGGCTCGCCGAGGACGGTGGCCGATGCCACCTTCGGCACGGAGCGAGGCTCCCCGCCGACCCCACCCGCGCCGCGCCGTTCCAGTCAACCGCTTGCCCGGCGCTGCGCGTGGCGGTAGGTCACCGTCTCGGTGGGTATCTGCCCAGAGAGCCCGGTCAGTTCGCCCACCAGGCGTACCGTGGCGCTGGAGGTGGTGAGCAGATGACGATGGAACTCGCGGACAACGTACGGAAGTACCGGCGCCGTGCCGGTATGAGCCAGGAGGAACTTGCCCACGCGGCGGGCCTGTCCCCGGCGACGGTCCGGAAGGTCGAGCAAGGCGGAACGGTCCGCATGGAGACGCTTCACGCTCTGGCCCGCGCTCTGGGCATCCCCACGGCGGCGCTCGTCGCGTCCGACGCACCGGAGCCCGTGGGACGGGCGGAGGAGCCGAACCGGCTCAACCTCATCCAGCTTCGCGCCGCGCTCACCCCGGCGGTGGGGCTGGTGGACCAGGACGCCCAGGCCGTGGGCGAGGAGCCGAACATGCGTGCTTACGCCCGAACGGTTCGAGACGCGCGGGTGCTGTACTTCTCCGACAGCTACAAGAGCGTCGCCGCCCAACTGCCCGGCCTGTTGCGGGACGCCGCGCGGGCCGTCGCCCACTACGACAGCGGAGACGAGCACCGGCAAGCCCTGCTCGCCGAGCCGAGGCGTTGCGCCTGGCCGGCACGTACCTCACGCAGGTGAGGCAGTACGACATCGCCTACACGGCCCTGCGAGGCGCCATCGCGGACGCGCGGGAGGGCGGGGACATGCTCGCCGCAGGGTCCGGGGTCGGCTGCATGTGCTGGCTGCTAGTGCGGCAAGGCCGGCTGGAGGAGGCGGAGCTGATCGCCGCCCAGAGCATGGATGTGGTGGAGCCGAAGATCACCGGCGCCGAGCCCGACCACTACGCGGTGTGGGGAGGGTTGGCCATGGAGGCCGCAGCCGCGGCGGCACGCAACAACCGCCCGGACGAGGCCAAGGAGTACCGCAGGGCGGCGCGGGTGGCGGCAACCGCCGTCGGCACGGCGCACCGCAACGTCTCCCGGCACTGGTCCGTCTTCGGACCGGTGACCGCCGCCGTCAAGGCACTCGAAGACTCCATGGTCGTCGGGGACGCCCGCGCGGTGGTGCGCAAGGCGGGCGAAGAAGTCGAGCTGTCGCCGAAGGCGTGGAAGCGACTGGGCAGGCCCAGCACAAATGACGGGAACCGCTTCACCCTGGACATGGCGCGCGCCCACACGCGAACCGGAGACCTGTCGGCGGCCATGGACGAGCTGACCCGCGCTCGTGAAGCCGCCCCCGAGTGGCTGAGGCACCAGAACTCGGCGGCCGAGACGATGCAGGAGATCCTGAGCAAGCGCAAGCGCACCCTGACCAGCGACATGCGCGAGATGGCCGCCCACCTGGGCGTCGTCGGATAGGTGCTACGCAGCGTGGCAGTTCGCGGACCTTGCGTTGCGATCTGCCCCGCTGGGTCCGTGGATTGACGTGAAGTCAGGTCGTTTCGGTCGCCGTGTCCTGTTCCAGCGACCGAGGCCGGAGATCCACTATGGGCATGCCGAGGGGCGACGCGGACCGTCTGCGTCGCAGGGAGTTGCACGAAGCGGCGTCGGGCATGGCGGGACCCCGCCTGCTGCCATGGACCACCGAGGACGGGCGCCCCTGCTACCTGAGCACCGACGGCAAGGGCTACATCTCGACGCTCGCCGACGGCATCGAAACCGTGCAGCTCGGCATGGGTCACGAGCTGCTGGAGTACGCCCGGGGCATCCTGGCCCCCGGTGCCAAGACGCAGTCGGCGATCGAGTATCGCTGGCTCGCCTGCCGGCTGACCGAGGCCCTGTCGGACGCGCTCAGGGTCGCCGAGTCGCGCGGAGAGCGCATCCCGGCACCGCAGGAAGAGGCGGCCGAGGAGGGTGAACCCGCGAACGCCAGCCCCCTTGGCGGACAGGAGGAAGGCTGATGGGTAAGGCCACCCGCTACCGCTTCCGTGAGTACCACGTGACCACCGTGACCGACCCCTTGGCGCTGCCGACCTTCGAGGCGGTCTGCGTCACCGGCGAAGAACGGAACTGCGCCGCCGCGTCCGGCGAGCTGCACGCCTCCGATGAACTCACGCGCTGGATCGCCGGACACTGCGCGCAGACCGGTCACCAGTCGTACGAGCAGACCACCCGCACCATCGTCCGCGCCGAGCCCGGAGCTTGGCAGTAGGATCACGCGCGCGGCCGACGACAGCACAATCGGTCTATACCTCTGACGGCAGTAGAGACGGCAACAACCACGGACTTCAGCGCACATCGACGGACACCGACGGACCGTCAAATCACCGTTGACCTGCGAAAAGGCAGGTGGAGAGGGGTCGCGTAGCACACGTACTATGTCCTCGCAGGTAACGCGCCTGTGCTGGTGCATAATGAGTGCCCGACTTCTGCAGCTCTCCGCGCGGCACCGCATCCAAATAATGTGACCTTCCCCCCGTTTGATGCTAAGAAGACGGCGGCTCAGGCCGGCTCTGCGCACGTACTTAGCGGATATGCAGACGAGGTCCCTGCGGGATTCGTTCGCGCCACTCCTGAGCAGGTTCTACAAATTCAGGGGGCGATGGGAATTCTTCGAACCCCGAATGGATTCCTAGATAACAGCGCCGGGGCAGGGGCGTACTATCTGTCGCATGCGGAAAAGCAGGCGTCAACGCTGATCCCCGGAAATCCAATATCGGTTTCCAGGGAGATGTGCGATAACTGTATCGATTGGTTCATGGCAAGAGCCGGTTCGCTGGGTCATTCAATTTATGTGTCAGACCCGGATGTAATCAATGTCTTCCATCCGAATGGAGGGTGGGAAGTATTTGACTGCCCTGGATGGGGTGGTTAGGTAAGTCAAGTGTTCAGGTGGCCGCATCGGGGTGCCTCATGCGGCCACCTGTGCTATACCCCGTAGTGGAGTGCTAGGCAGCACAGCTGCTGGATTCTCCCTGTATGCAATATGATCTTCAGGGAATGTTCAGTGCGGCTGACGTCGATCGAGAGGACCTATCCATGCCTGACCATCCCCGACCCTGGTGCCCGTATCCGGAGGGCCGGTCGGTTCAGTCATTGCTGGAGGCGGCTGATGAGGCTCAGCGCGGGGGTGACCTTGTCGCGGCAGGAAACTGGTACGTATATGCGGCTCGGCTGGGCGACGTAGGGGCCCGGGAGCGGCTTTCGGCCCTACTGTCTTCCATTGAGGACCTATCTGTGGCGGGGGATGCAGACGCAACGGCACTTCTGGCGGGAATTATGCTGATTGCCGGCTCTGATCTTTCTAGGGCCCGGGCCTTGTTTTTGGAAGCCGCTGCCCAAGGGGTTCCGGAGGCCAAGCGCGGCATGGGGTTTATGCTGAATAGCGGGGTTGGCGGACCGAAGGATCTTGCTGAGGCGAACGCATACTTCCAGAGTGCTATGGAGGGTGGCGACTCGTACGCTGCCTACAACCTGGCGGTGAATGTCAAGGTAGGTGCTGGAGCCAAGCCGGACCTAAAGAAGTATATGGATCTTCTGCGATTCGCGGCCCGAGAGGGTCTGCCCGAAGCATGTGCCTTGCTGGGCGATGAGCTCTCGGCTGTCGATCGGGACGTGGAGGCATTTCAGTGGTACCTTCGGGCGGCTAAATCTGGACACGCCCCCGCCATGTTTGTAGTTGGTTGCTGGTATCGGGGAGGGATAGGAACTCAGGTTGACGGTGTTCAAGCTATTCGATGGTTTCTCTCGATGCTTGACCGCGGGAATGCTGATGGCATTCATCAGGCCAACGATCTCGCGCGTTATATGACCGCAGACCAGGTTCGCGAAGGAGGCCGCCTTGCCGGGCGTGAAGTGGAGGCTGAGCTCCTCATTGGCAGTCATGGCCAATAAGGTTGACTGGGGCGCCTAGATGCAAACCTATTGCCGATATCGGTGCCGAAGGTAGGATGAAATCGCAAAACCATGTCACCGGAACCATCGCTTCTCTGCGGTGCCGCACGGCAGCGGCGAGGAGTTCCGCGCCAGGGTTGCACCCGAGCCGTAGTGGGCCCAGTGGCCGATAACGAGGGTTGTGCTCGGGTCGAGGTCGGGCCGCCCGGCGTGTGCGCGGGCCTGTGTACGACCCTCAGCACCGGTACAGGCGAAGGAGCCGGCGAGGATCGTGGCCGCCGGGAGTGGCGCGCTCGGGGTCGAGAGGGTCGGCGTGCCGCAGACGGTTCATGACGGTTCATGACGGTGTGGCAGGCGGTGTAGCTCAGCCGCCGGTCCTGCAGGACGGTGTTGGGGAGGACCGTGAAATTGCGCGTGGGCGCGCTACGATGGACGTGCATCAGGCTTGTTCCCTGTTGCCGGACCCCGGGGTGTTGGCGCACCGCCGGGGTCGATCATGTCTGGAGACCAACTGAGGACATCGTAGGGCTCCTGAAACGCATATGACGCTGCGTCACACGATCGAGTGATCCGGGCGGTGGAGCGGGACCGGCCCGCCGGAAGGTGCTCCGACGGGCCGGGGTGTGGGCGGTGTGAACGGTGGGGGCGGGGGTCAGGAGGTCTCGGTGGGCAGGCCCGCCTCGACCCAGTCCTGGATGCCCTCGCGGTACTTGCGGACGTCGGTGTAGCCGAGGGCGGTGAGCCGGTCGGCGACCTGGCCGCTGTTAGGGCAGGCCGGGTTGGAGCAGTAGGTGACGATCGTGGCGTGCCGGTCGGGCAGCAGGGTGGGTGCCTGGGCGTCGGTGTCGGCCGGGGTCAGCGGGATCGCGCCGGGCAGGTGCTGCTGCTCGTAGTACGCGCCGCCGAGTGCGTCGACGACGGTGACGGTGCCGTCGGTGATCGCCTTGGCGAGGTCGTCGCGGGAGATGAGTGTGGTCATGGCAGTGCCTCCGAGAGAATTCCGAGAGAATCGGACTACAGTCCTCTTGTGACTCACCATGACAGTAGCGGACCGCAGTCCGTTTCGCCAGAGCCGTTGGAGCTGCTGCTGACCCCGCCCCCCAAGGAGCGCGCCGACGCGGCCCGCAACCGGGCCGCGGTCCTGGAGGCGGCCGCCCGGCTGTTCGCCGAACGCGGCGTCGAGGCCGTGTCGATGGACCAGGTGGCCGCGGCCGCCGGCGTCGGCAAGGGCACCCTGTTCCGGCGCTTCGGCGACAAGTCCGGCCTGGCCGCCGCCCTGCTGGACGCCCGCGAACGCGTCCTGCAGGAGCAGGTCCTGCACGGGCCGCCCCCGCTCGGCCCCGGCGCCGACCCGGCCGAACGCCTCGATGCCTTCCTCGACGCCTACTTCGACTACCTGCTGGAACACCTGGACCTGGTCCGGATGTCCGAGACCGCCACCCCTGGCGCCCGGTACCGGATCGGCGCGTACCGGTTCTGGCACCGCCACCTGGCGATCCTGCTCGGCTCCGCACCCGACCCCGACCAGACCGCGCACGCGCTGCTCGCCGCGCTGGCCGCCGACCACGTCGCCGCCCTGCTGCCGGAACTCGGCGAACCGCGGATGCGGGCGGGCCTGCGCCGCCTCGCCCGCGCCGCGGGCTGAGCCGGGCGGGCCGGGCGGGTCGGCCAAGCCGGGCGGGTCGGCGGTCTACGAGCAGGCCGACCGGCTGCGCGGTCTGGCCAACGACCTCGGCCTGATATCCGAGGAGTGGGATCCGCTTGCGGGCCGC
>NZ_JBEZIR010000054.1:0-53504 GCF_040651175.1 Kitasatospora sp. NPDC048540 | reverse complement strand
ATGAGCACCCACCCGGAGAGAGCCGGGAAACAAAAAGGCGCCTGCGGAACATCAGCAGGCGCACACAAAGTTCATGGGAACCACTACTGCAACTAAGGAGACTCTAGCAGGCCCGGGCCCATCACGGGCGGACATTCCGCCCCCGGTTCTGCGGTGTCTCGCGCCGGGCGCCGCCGACCACGAGGCCGCAGGACCGTCAACACGGTTGATTGGCAGCCTGGTTGGGCGCCAGCTGCAGCGCCTTCGGAGCCCGCTGCCCGGCTTACCTGGACGGGCGGGTCGCGCGGGCCCTGAGGCGCCCGCCCTGCCACGCCGGCCCCGCACCGCACCCCCCGGCGCGACCGGTGATCATTGCGGGCGGCGTGCGCGAAATTCTTGCCGCAGCTGCGAAATCGAATACGCCGGAAAAGGCCCGCTCCCGCGATTTTCGGCGCATACTGCAGGGGATGACGAAATCTGTAGCAGTTCGCCGTGTCCTGCCCACCAGCCCCTTCAAGGCCCGGATCGAGGCGCCGCGCAAGCATTTCGCCGTCGGCGACCGCGTCACCCACGACACGTACGGCCTCGGCCGGGCCGTCGGGGTCGAAGGCGACAGCGACATCGCGGTACTCGTCGACTTCGGATCGCGGCGGGAACGCATCACCCAGCCCTACACCGCGATGTTCAAACTCTGACCCAGGACGCACGCGGCTCCCGGCCGGGGACACCGCAGCGCACAGTGTGCGTCTCCTGGACGGCGCGCCGTCCAGGAGACGCACACCCCGGCCGGGCCGAACGGCGCCCACCGATCCGGTCGGGAGCCTCACCTGCAATGGCCGGAAAGACACGTGGCGAGCCGCCCTTGGCAACCGACAGCGGGCCGGGCAGCCGATAAACTCCGCGCGTGGATGACAAACGCCTGTTTGAGTCCGTCTGCGCAGTGCTCTCCCTCCGAGGGTTCGAGCCAGCACCGCACCAGGCCGCCGGGCTCTCCGCCCAGCAGCGTCCAGGGACCGGCCTGGTGCTGGCGTGGAGTCCCGGCCAGGACCTGATCGGCCCCACCCTCCAGGCCTGTCCGCATCCCGCCGACGCCGCCGGGCGCACCGAGTTCCGTGGCATCCGCAACGCACTCGTACTCGCCCTGTCGGAGATCCTCGGCGCCTCGGGCTTCACCGTCACCACCCTCGGAACCGACCTTCTCGTCACCGCCGGACCACACGATCCAGGCGATGCCCCAGCCCTCACGACTGCTCCCTTCTGCCCCGCACCGCGGCGCAGCCGACCGGCACGTCAGGGCGCCGCCGCGTAGCCCGTGGCCGTCACGGCCGCCACCCAGGCCCTTGGGCCATGGAGGCCGTGTCCTATTCTTGGGGCATGTCGAACCCTGACGGGCTGCTCGTCGACATCGCCGCGATGGTCGAGTCCGAGCACAGCAACCAGATGTCCCTGACCGTGGTGGTCCCCGGAGCGGTGATCACCGGCAGGCTCGCACCGGTGACCCTGTGGTGGGAGCGGGTGGCGGAGGTCCTCCAGGCCTCGGAGCACCTGAAGCCGTTCGCCGCCCTCTTCGCCCCGCCCGCCGACGGCCCGCCCGCACGGCCGACCCACCTGCATCTCCACCGGGCGAAGATCCTTCAGGGCGACTTCGCGCTGCCCCACACCGGCGGCATGTACCGCATCGCCATCGAAGACATCAGCAGCTGGACCATCGGCGACCTCGGCTACTCCGACACCTGATAGCGACGGCAGGCCGCATAGCCTTCCGGCGTGGCATCGTACGTCCCCGCGCCAGGGAGTCGCCGAGCGTTGAGCGGGGCAGGGCGGGGCGTGGTGTGGCGTACGCCTGATCAGCTTTGACGGGCACTCCTGCTGTCCGGCCACGTCATCGGCCTCCCCGCCCGCTTGGTCGTCGGGTGGGCCACCGGCGACCACCTGCGGACCGGGCTCGTCGTCGACGCCCTGCTCACCGCCTCCCACCAGCGGTGCCCGAAGGGCCCGGTCATCTCGGCTGCCGGTCGGCCGCATCGGACGATGCCCTTGCCCGGTCCTTCTTCGCCGCCTTCAAAAGGGAGTTGGCCAGCGACCGGATCGGCTCAGCCGGGCAGCGGCCGGACTGCGATCTGCGAGTGGATCGAGAGGCGGTACGACGTACGAAGGCTGCACAGCAGCCTCAACGACCGCAGTCGCGCTGAGTGCGTGACCGTCCCCTCCACCCGGTCACCACACCGATGGTGTCCATCCGAGCGGAGCACTCACTACCTTCTCCTGGCCCATCAGGCCACCTCCGGCATCCTTCCGCAGCTCGGGGAACCTCACCCAGGAACGCGCGCTCATGTCTGTCGGTGTCCATCTCCGGGGTTGCGGCGACTGCTCAGGATCCGGTCTCGACGCTCGTCTGTGTCGCGTGCGCAGTCTGGGACGGTCGGCACAGAACGATGGCGGCGGTGTCGTGGGTCCTTGCCTCGGAATGCCCCGGCCGCGGTGCCGGCCTCGGCTTCGCATGTCACGGCGATGATCTGGCCGCGTCGGCAGAAGTCTTGACGGTCGTGCGCCGTCAGGCGATCGCGGTGCACCTGCGAGCCGAGGGCGGGAGAGACGGCCCGGCGGCCAGTGTGCACAATGATCACAAGTCACCGTGTGGAGCATGAAGAGGTCAAGGATGGAGAAGCGTCGTACCCAGCTGCCACTCCCGGCAGGGCGGGCACCGATAACACACCCGCAGATGTGGACGACCCCGCGAAGCTGAAGGCCACTCGGCCCGCATCCGAGAGCAACATGCCGGCACGCGCAGGGAAACCCCTCCCAGTCGCTCCCCTGCCCCCCGGCGAAGAACCCCGGCGACCGATCGGGCCGCCCGATGCCTCCCCGGCGGACCAGCCGGTGCCGGCGCCCCTGGCCTACGGTCCCACCCCACAGGCATGGTGGAACGCCGCGAAGAACAGCCCCATGGCAGGGGTCGCCAACACCGTCCGCGGCGCTCGTGGAGTGCCCTGCACGAGAGAACCGGGCACAAGCTGCTCCCCGCGCTCGCCAGGCGCAGAAGATCCAGGTGCTCGCCCTGGTGGACCAGTTGACGGCCGCTGGGGAGCCGCTCCTGTCGGTCCTCCTCACCGACGGGCACAGCGAGTCACTACAGCTGCACCGCGCCGTCGCGCAGAGGGCTGGAACGAACCCTGCCCAGCGACGACCTCGCCCTCGCCGACCACCTCGAAGCCGCCCTCGCTGAACTTCACCGCCTGTGGCAGCATCGCTGAGAACCGGGCCTCGGCTCCCCCACCGGCCGGTGCCGACCACCGTCGTCGCCCTCGCCGTGGTCGGGACTGATCGTTGTGGGGATGAGGTGCGCGCGTCGGCCGCACGTCATCCGCCTTTCCTAAAATGAGCGCATGATCGCCGAAGACACCCAGCCGCCGGGAGACGGAGGAAAGTCCCGGCCCGGCCCCGGCAGCACGTCCGGCTCCCTCCACACCGCCGCAGTTGATGCGCCCGCCGGCACGACTGCCCGGCTGACAGCCACCGACCCGGCCAGCGGCGCGCAGTGCGAGGAGGCGGCGCTGAAACCGAGGATGCGCGGCTGGCTGCACGCCGGCATCTTCCCCCTCTCACTGGCCGGCGGCATCGTCCTGGTCGCCCTTGCGCGCCCGGCCGCGGCGGTGGCGGCCTGCTCGGTGTTCGCGCTGTCGGCCTGGCTGCTGTTCGGTACCAGCGCCGTCTACCACCGGGGAACATGGGGCCGGCGCGGGGAGGCGGTCCTGCGGCGGCTCGACCACGCGAACATCTTCCTGATCATCGCCGGCACCTACACCCCGCTGGCGGTGCTGCTGCTGCACGGACGGCGCCAGACGGTGCTGCTGACCGTGGTGTGGGCGGGCGCCCTGGCCGGCATCGCCTTCCGCACGCTGTGGATGGGGGCTCCCCGGTGGCTGTACACCCCGTGCTACATCGCCCTGGGCTGGGCAGCCGTCCTCTACCTGCCCGACTTCGCACGAACCGGCGGCACCGCGGTCGTCGTCCTCGTCATCGCCGGCGGTCTGCTCTACACCGCGGGAGGTGTCGTCTACGGACTCAAACGTCCAGACCCGTCACCCTGCTGGTTCGGCTTTCACGAGGTCTTCCACGCCCTCACCGTCGCCGCCTTCGGCGCGCACTACACGGCCGTTTTCCTGGCGGCCACATGACTGGTCGTCGAGGGCACGCTGGCACTGGTGCAACAGGCGGCTGCGGGGCCGGGCTCCCGTAAATGCGGTGCGACCCGTGCGGGCCCCGACAGCCGGCGCACACGACCGCGCAGCCGCACGTCGGCCGGCGTGGACGGCATCACAGATCGGGCCGATGCACCCGGTCCAACACGGCGGGCACCAGCCTCGCCCCGGCCGCCACCGGTCGACCACCACGAACACACAGGACCACGCCCGCGCTCTGGGCGCTCACACCCGGGCGTGACCGGACGGATGGCCGTGACCATGGCCGTCCTGCCATGCGAGTGCCCGCATCATCTGTTCCTCGTTGAGGCCGGTCATCGCGACCACCCGGGCGGTGCGCCCCGCCCACAGCTCCTCGGCCGCGAACGGACGGCGGGCTTGCCACCTCCGACATGTGCGTGGCCGCCGCCCGCCCGGCGGGGCTTCGACGGTGCGGCCGAGTCCTTCGAGATCGCCCTGCACTACCAGGGTGACCGCGACGAGCAGGCGTGCGCGCAGGCCCTGCACAACGCGCTCGCCGCCGCCGGGTCCGGCGTCGCGGCCGCCGCTCTGCTGCGGGTGGCCGACGACCCCGCGCTCGGCCTGGACCTTGACCAGTGGGAGACCTGTACCGCATCGCCACCGAGCTGATCCTGCGCGTGGTCGAGGACCTGGGCGGCGAACGGTGACGGCACCATCACGGCCGACGACCGCTCGGGCTGCCCGGCCGCCGGGTGAGCAGCACCGCCCGGCTCGGGCTCGCTCCAGGTGCCGGGCTCGCCCTGTCCGCCTCCGTCCGTCCGCCCCGCACCCCGTCGCCGTGGTCGCCCGCCGCTCTCGACGCCGAGCTGCACGCCGCCCTGGCCGCTTTCGACGCTGTGGCCGCTCCGTGGCGCGAGGCCCTCGAGGACCTGGACGAAGACGTCCTCGCCGAGGCCGCCGCCGAAGCGCGGGCCTTCGGCTCCGGCCCGGTGGCCGCCGTCGACGAGCTGGTGCGCGGCCGGCTCGGGCAGTTGGCCGACTGGCAGCAGTCGATCGGCGAGCTGGGCCGCGCGCTCACAACGGCAAGCGAAGGCCGACCGCTACCCGGCTGGGCCACCGACGCCGGCCGCAACGAGGACGTCGGGTGGCGCCAGGCCCGCACCGCGCTGCTCGAGGCCGTCGCACGCCACTACCACGCTCACCTTCTCGCCGCCATCGTCGGGCTCGGCGGTGAGCTGGGGCTCCCGGCTACCCGCAACGGGCGCTTCAGGGGCGCGGTCATCCCAGAGGGCTGCGCGGTCAGCGCCGGCGGCCGCCGATGCGGCGGTCGTCGGCCAGTGCGGTCAGCGGGCCGTACTCGCAGGCAAGCTGGTTCCACGTCAGAACCTCGCCACAGCGGGCCGGGAACTCCTGCGGGTTGAACTCGGGCATGGTCCAGGTGCCAGTGCCCCGGTCCCGCAGCCACAGGTCCCCGTCACCGTCGACCACAGTCGGCGGGACCGGGACGGGCTCGGCCTGATCGGTGGGCTCCCAGGTGACCCGGCCCGGGTGGGAAACGCGGCGCAGCTCGGTGGTGGCCAGCCGCGCGGCCAAGTCACGGGTGGACTCTTCGGCGTCCTTGACCGACGCGAGTCGGAATGCGTCGTCAAGTACGGGCAGGGCTGGATTCTTGCTGCGCTTTGAACTCATACGCTGACTTACCTCCGGTGGGGGGCGTCACATCCGTTATGGCACCCCGTAGAGGAACACCGTATCCGAGGCAGGCGCCGGACCGGCTACGACCACTGTCCAGGTGGAGGCGCCGGAAGACACCGGGCGGAAGCGCCTCGCCGCCCGGCGGCACGTCGGGCACGCCCGCGGGATCGACCCGCGCGACCACCGCCCTGCACGCCGTCCGGCTCGCCGCGGCGATCCTCCACCCCGTCGTCCCCGGCACCGATCCGCCTCCGTTCCCCGACGACACTGCCCGGCTGCTGCAGCTGATCGCCAACTGGCGCGACGCCGTTCTCGACCTCGGCGAGTTCGCCCCCGCCGGCCCCGTCCTGCGGATCATCCCCGGCGGCCGGGAGAGCTGACCCGAACTGGGCCCGGCCGGTGACCGCTCTTGACACATCGATGGCGGCGCCGGAAGGGATCGCCAGCAAGATCAATCTCACCGTTCACGGCTGTACCGCTACTACTCAGGACCCTCGCGGACCTGCCTGACCAGATATCCAAGCCGATCCTGCGCTTGGCGTCGTGGTGCGCAGCACGCTCGCCCTGCTTGGCCGGGGCGAGGGAGCTGATGCCCGGCCAGGAGGCGAACTCCGGCATGGTTCCGGTTCCAGCCGGTCCTCGGCAGGGCTGGGCCGGTCACACCTGGCCGAGGTGGATGTCGCGGGTGCACCGGTGGCGCCGGATTCGAGCCGGTACCCGGCGGTGGCGGTCGTGCGTGGTCGGCCTGCGCTCCGGTGTCCGCCGGCCGGATTGGCGGCCCGGCTCCGGCCGCCCTGCCACGCTGGGTGGCGGGTGGCCGGCGCCGGTAGTGCCGTCCCGGGTCAAGCCGCGATCGTGAGGTCGGCGCGGCCGAACAGCAGCGCGTAGCCGCGGGGCAGGTCGGCGAGGAGGCGGTCGGTGAGGTGGTCGCCGGCGAGGTCGGTGAGGGCCGCCAGGACGGAGGAGACGTCCCAGCGGGCGGCGGTGAGGCTGGTGTTCAGGGCGCGGGCGACGGCTTCGACGAAGGCAGGGGCGGCGACCGGTTGGGGCAGCGGGATCTGCGAAGCGAAGACGGTGCGGGCGCGCTCGGGCAGGGCTGCGGCGAGGTCGCAGCGTTGCTCGCCGGTGAGTTGGCTGCCGAGGGTTGCCAGGACTGCGGCGAGGACGCGTTCGGCCTCCTCGTCGCAGGTGTAGCGGCCCAGGGTGCGGACCTGCTGGAGAAGGAGGCGGTACCGGGTCATGGCGGTGGCCTTCCAGGGGGGACGGGGCCGGTCGCGGGTGCGGCGGCGCGGGGGGTATTCAGGGGCGGTGGCCGGGCCGGGGCCGGCCGAACAGGAGGTCGTAGCCGGGCGGCAGCTGGAGCAGGACGCGCTCGGTGAGATCGTCGCCGGCGGCGTCGGCCACGGTGCTGAGGACCGCGCCGATGTCCCACAGGGCGGTGGTCTCGGTGGCGCCCTCGATCCAGGCCGCGGTCGCGCGCACGAACCGCTCGGGGCCGAGCGGCTCGGCGGCCTGCAGCGGGTTGAGCAGGACCAGGGCGAGGGTCTCGGGCAGTCGGGCGGCCAGTTCGGCGCGCACGTTGCCGACCAGGTGGGCGCCGAGCAGGGCCAGGACGACGCGCGCCGCCCGCTCGGCCTCCCGGGGTGTGTCGTATTCGCCGCGTTCCCGGACCTCATCCAGGAACACCTCCCATCGAAAAGCCACGGTTCCTCTCCCTCCGTTCCGGGGCGTCGGCGCGAACGCCGTCGACGCCCGGTCAGGGCTCGACGACCAGGCGCCGGTGCGGACCGGTGAGCTGCCCAGCCGGACCACCCGGCAGCCGGCCCTTCGCAGGACCAGGTGGCTGCCGCACCGGTCGGCCTGGTTGCGGGCCCGGACCAGAGCGCCCGGGCCCGCGCAGTCCATGAACCTCGCCTCCGGCGGATCGAGCACCGTCTCCCGATGTGCCCCGAGCACGGCGGTCACGGCATGGCGCAGCGTGGGGGCGGTGTCGAGGTCGATCTCGCCGCACGCCCGCAGCGCGAAGGGGTTCGTGCCCCTGGTCGTCGCGCACGGTGGTCTCCCGCCGTCGGCCCGGCCCGCACGGAGTGGTGTGCCGGGGCGGGCAGGGCCGGGCGGTGGAGCCGGCGGGGGCCCTCCGTCCCGCAGGGCCCGGTGGTCGGCGGTGCGGGACGGCGGTCCGGGGAGAGGTCAGGCCCGGATCTGCTTGCGGCTGCCGCTGTGGCCGATCTCGACCTTGCGTGGCTTGGCCTTCTCCGCGATCGGGATCTTCAGCGTCAGCACGCCGTTGTCGTAGTCGGCGCTGATCCCGGCGGGGTCGAGGGTGTCGGAGAGCATGACCTGGCGGGAGAACACACCGAGCGGGCGCTCGGACAGCTCCCACTTCACGTCGTCGCCCTGGTGGCGGGGGCGGCGTTCGGCCCTGACGGTCAGCATGTTCCGCTCGACGTCGACATCGATCGCCTCCGGGTCCACCCCGGGCAGGTCGAAGCAGATCACGTACTCGTCGCCCACGCGGCAGGCGTCCAGCGGCATCGGGGCCGGCCGCGACCACGTGCCGTTCGTGCCCAGGAACTGCTGGGTCAGCCGGTCCAGTTCGCGGAACGGGTCGGTGCGCATCAGCATCGCGAAACACCTCCACTGATCGAGTGGGAGCCAGTGCGCTTCACCTGAATCCGTTCTAGCATGTCGTCCATCCAATGACAAGCAGAAAAGTCACCGAAGGAGTGACACCCCTGGGAAAGTGGCCCGCCATACCCGCCACCTGCGGTGGCACCCCCACGGGACCGGCGTCCTTCCTCGCCGCCGCGCTCGCCGCCATGGACGACGCCGTCCCGCGGAACAGTGCGGCAACGCCATCGATGCCTGCCTGGCCGGACTCGACGCCCTCCACCACGACATGGCCCACGGGTCCTGGCCCCGGCATGCCGTCCCAGGCCTCCAGAGCCTCCGAGCGTCCCAACGAAGCAACCGGCGCGGTCGCCCGCGCAGAACCCCTCCGACCCGGTTGGCCACCGGCACGCACTTACCGTCCCGAACGCACCGCAACACGCCCCGGAGGCCGCCGGGCAGCGATTCGGGTACCCGTACGGCAGGGAGAACCACCGCCCCCGAGACACCCGGCGATATGCCGCGATCTGACGCCACGGCCGAGCGGACCCGCCGACTTCGCCCCTGTCCTACCGGGCTGGACACCCCCGCACCCGCCCCCGGCCCCTGACGTTGGCGAGGCGGCCGGGATGAAGCGGAGTGCTCGGCGTGCGTGCCTCACGCCGTCGCGGCGTGGGACACGGGCAGGTGACGCGGCCATCGCCGGCTCGGGCAGCCATCCCCGCCGGCGGCCTCGATGCCCTGTGGCCACACCGGTCGGTGCAGTAGCGGCGGGCGCGACCGGTGGAGGCTGGCGGTAGCGCCGAGGTTCAGCGCGGGCAGTGGCCCGGTGGAACGGGGGTGGCCAGGCGTTCCGACGATCGCTTGACGCGGTGGTTCTCAGCGCGTCGGACTTCACCTGATCCCAGGGGGCGATGGCGGTATCGCCGGGCACCCGGATGTCCCCACGACTCCCGTGGTACGGAAAGGCGGTGCCGTGGTCATTGTCGACCGGCGCAGAGGTAGAGCCTTCCCGCCAGGGGCCAGTTCGAGCGTCTTCGAATTTCCCCGGCCCAGCTCTCGGCTCCCCGGCTCGTTGCTCGTTGCAGCAAGCGGGGAGGTCGGCGAGCGAGGTTGTGGGTTGCTCGGTCCGGGCCGAGGCGGCGGGTGAACGGCTTGACCTCATTGCCGACGGCAGAGCATGGGCCACTAGGCTGCGGGTTCTCGGAATGATCACCGTTGCCTCACAGAAGTGGACCCCGATGCCTACCACCGCCGGTCCGTTCACCTCCGCCGAGCGTCTGGACCCGCAGGAGATGGTCGTCCTGCACCGCGTCTTCCGCCGCGAGATACCGATCCTGGCCGACCTGGTCGAAGACGCCCCCGGCGACCGGCGGCGCACCGCCGTTCTCGCCGACCATCTCGACCTGGTCCTCGGTGCCCTGGGCGAACACCACGAGGGCGAAGACGCCCTGCTGTGGCCCAAGCTGCGCGAGCGCGCCGTCCCCGGCGACAACGTCGTCGCGCGGATGGCGGACCAGCACGAGGCCATCGCCGGTGCTCTCGCCGCGGCCACCGACCTGTCGCACCGCTGGCGCACCCGGGGCGACCGCGACACCGCCCTGCTCCTCGCCGAAGCCCTGCGCGCACTCGACCGGCACGCTGCCGCCCACATGGACGACGAGGAAGAACACCTCCTGCCCCTGATGGCCGAGCACATCACCGCTCGGGAGTGGTCCGAGGTCGGCGAACGCGGACGCCGCAGCGTCCCCAAGGCCAAGCTCCTGATCTTCCTAGGCGCGATCCTCGAGGACGCGACCGCACAGGAACGGCAGCAGTTCCTCGCGCACATGCCCGCCCCAGCCCGCCTCCTGTGGCGCACGCTCGGCATCCGCCTTTACAAGCGCACGACCGCTCGCGTCCGCCGAACCAACGCCGTGGCCCCCCAGGCGTAGCACCCGATCCCGCGTGCGGGAGAGGAGTTCCACACCCTCGCGACGGCGCGCGTGGGCAGTCAGGATGAGCAGGACTGGCCAACAGCTTGGTCCGGGGTGGCCGTTCTCAGGGATCGCGATCATTGTGCCGGGTACTGTGACCGGCATTGGCCGTGTGGGCTCATCGGCGCGGATAAAGGTGCGGGGCGCGCCCGCTCGTTGGGAGAACTGCGATGTCCGGTCGTTTCGACTGCTCGGATGCCTTCGAGCGTGCCATGGGCCTGCGCGAGGCCGTCTCGGCGGTGCGGCGGGGTGAGATCGTGGTGCTGCCCACCGACACCGTCTACGGGGTGGGTGCCGATGCCTTCAGCCCTGAGGCCGTCGCCCGGCTGCTCGATGCCAAGGGCCGAGGCCGGAACATGCCCTCCCCGGTGCTGGTCGGCTCGCCGGGCGATCTGGATCTCCTGGTCGACGACCTGCCTGAGCGCGCGCGAGAGCTCATGGAGGTGTTCTGGCCGGGCGGGCTGACCCTGGTCGCCCGCCACAAGCCGTCGCTCGTCTGGGATCTCGGCGAGACGCACGGGACCGTGGCGGTGCGGATGCCCGCACACGCGGTCGCCATCGACCTGCTGGTGGAGACCGGGCCGCTGGCCGTCTCCAGCGCCAACCTGACCGGCAAGCCGTCGCCGCAGGACTGCGACGCCGCACGCGGCATGCTCGGTGAGGCGGTGGCCGTCTACCTGGACGGGGGCCCGACGCCGGCGGCCGTGCCGTCCTCGATCGTGGACATCACCGGCCGGTCCCCCGTACTCCTGCGCGCGGGCGCGGTCAGCGCCGAACAGCTGCGCAAGGTCGTGCCGGACCTGGAGGAACGCTGAGCAACCGGGTCACGCCACCGAGCCGGCGGGCAGGTCGAGGCCGCGGGCGGTGACCAGGTGGGCGGTGCCGTCGGCGAGCCGGTAGGAGAGCCCGACGACGGCGACCCGGCCGGCCTGGACTGCCTCGGCAAGTGCGCGGGAGCGGTCCAGCAGCAGGTCGACGGTGTGCCGTATGTGTTCGGCGATGTAGTCCGCGTCCTCGGTGTGCCCGGCCGCGCGGGCGGCCAGCACGCTGGGGGTGACCTTCTCGACCACGTCCCGCACGTAGCCGCCGGCGGTGGTGCCGTCGGCGATGGCGGCGCGGGTGGCCGCTACCGCGCCGCACGCGTCGTGGCCGAGCACCACGACCAGCGGCGAGCCGAGCACGCTCACCCCGTACTCGACGCTGCCCAGAACCTCCGGCCCCAGGACGTGCCCGGCCATGCGGACCACGAACAGGTCGCCCAGCCCCCGGTCGAAGATGATCTCGGCGGCCAGCCGGGAGTCCGAGCAGCCGAACAGCACCGCGAACGGGCTCTGGGCGGGCGCGGTCTCGGTGCGGCGGGCGGCGTCCTGGTTCGGGTGCTCCGAAGCTCCGGCGACGAACCGCCGGTTGCCGGCCAGCAGCGTCTCGAAGGCGTTCTGGGGCGTCGCAGCAAGAGCTTCGGTCATGGCTGCAGACTACGACCCGGCCGCAGCAGTGCGCGCGGGCACCCCTTTCCCGCGGTTCCGGTGGCCCCCGGTGAACGCATTGAGCGGGCCGGAGCCCACCTCGGCCGTGAGAGCGCACGGTTGGCCGTCCGGATTGCGGCGGGGGTGTCGGCCGGGTGGTGGAGTTCGGGCCTCAGGACACGGGTTTCGTCCTGGGCCGCTGCGTGTTCTCCCGTTTCAGAGGGAGCCGGCGCCGCAGCAGCCCGCGCGAAGCGTCGGTGAAGGGGAGGGCGAGGCGTGGCCCGTCTCGTCGAGTTCAGCTGGCCGTGGCCCACTGGGTGGTTCGCGCGTGCAGAGGTGAGACGACGGCGGCGTAGCAGTTTCCGGGCAGGTCGGTGACCCAGTCGAAGGTGTCAAGGGTGACGCCGTGCTGGGAGGCGGCTTGGAGCATGTCGGCCAGCAGCGCGGTCGCGGCGGCTTTCTGCTCCTGGGTGCCGGGGGTGGTGCGGCGCTGAGCGGCTTCGTTGATGCGGTCGGTCAGGTCGCGGTGCCTGAG
The DNA here is from genome assembly GCF_040651175.1 of Kitasatospora sp. NPDC048540. Lineage (NCBI taxonomy): Bacteria > Bacillati > Actinomycetota > Actinomycetes > Kitasatosporales > Streptomycetaceae > Kitasatospora > Kitasatospora sp. NPDC048540. The sequence continues at coordinate 41,080 of NZ_JBEZIR010000054.1, read as the reverse complement.
GACGGCGCGGTAGCACGTGCTGGGCAGGTCGGTGACCCAGTCGAAGGTGTCGAGGGTGATGCCGTGCTTCGCCGCGGTGTGGAGGATGTCGGCCAGCAGGGCGGTCGCGGCGGCGCGGTCCTGCTCGGTGCCCCCGTCCGGGCGCCGCTCGACGACGGCGTTGACACGCTCGGCCGGGTCACGGCGCCTGGCCAAGGCGCGGTAGCACGTACCGGGCAGGTCGGTGACCCAGTCGAAGACATCGAGGGTGATGCCGTGCTGGGAGGCGGCGTGGAGCATGTCGGCCAGCAGGGCGGTCGCGGCGGCGCGGTCCCGCTCGGTGCCCTGGTCGAGGCGGCGCTCGGCGGCTTCGTTGACGCGGTCGGCCAGGGTGCGGTTCTTGCGGTCGGTGTACTGGTACACGCTTCTGTCTCCTTGGTCGGTCGGGCGGCCGCCGGGTGGCCCGGGTCCGTTTCCGGCTGCCGAAGCGGGTGATGGCGGCGGTGCCGCAGGGACGTGGAAGCCGAGCCGGGCGCTGCGCACGCGTCCCACCGGGGCCAGGGTCGGCTCCGGCGGGACGCTCGGTTCGATGCGACTCGGCTGCAGCGCCCCAGGCCCTTCCCTGCGGCGCGCGCCTGGCGGGGATGGCCGAGCGCGGTGCGGGGTGCGGCCGGCCGGGCTGGTGGGTTGTACGGCGGGCCGCACCCCGGCGGGGGGTTACAGGGCGTGGGTGAGGCGGTCGGTCAGCAGGCGCGTGAAGCGGGCCGGGTCGGGCAGGTCGCCGCCTTCGGCGAGCAGGGCGCTGCCGTGGACGAGTTCGGCGGTTTCGGCGAGTGCCGGGTTGTCCGTTCCTGCCTGGTGGGCCTGGTGCAGGGCGGTGATGAGGGGGTGGGTGGGGTTGAGTTCGAGGATGCGCTTGACCTGGGGGAGCTCCTGGCCCATGGCCCGGTACATCTTCTCCAGGGTGGGAGTCAGGTCGTGGGCGTCGCCGACCAGGCACGCCGCGGAGGTGGTCAGGCGGGTGGAGAGTCGGACCTGCTTGACGTGCTCGGCCAGGGTGGTCTGGAGCCAGGCGAGGAGGGCGGCGAAGTCCTCTTCGCGCTGGGCCTTCTCCGCCTTCGCCTCGTCACTGCCTTCCCCGTCGGCGTCGTTGTCGAGGTCGACCTGGCCCTTGGCGATCGACTGGAAGCGGTGGCCGTCGAAGGCGGGGATCTGGTCGGTCCAGACCTCGTCGACGGGGTCAGTGAGGATCAGGACCTCGTAGCCCTTGGCGGTGAAGGCCTCCATGTGCGGGGAGTTCTCCACCATCGCCCGGTTCTCGCCGGTCAGGTAGTAGATGGTGTCCTGGCCGTCCTTCATCCGCTCTACGTACTCGCGCAGCGTGGTCGGCTTCTCCGCATCATTGGTCGAGGCGGCACTGACCAGTTCCAACAGCGCGTCGGTGTTGTCGCGGTCCTCGATCAGCCCCTCCTTGAGGACCCGGCCAAACTGCTCCCACACCTTCGCGTAGGTCTCGCCGTTCTTGGTCTGGATGTCCTTGAGAGCGCCGAGGACCTTCTTGACGAGGCGCCGGCGCACGGCGGTGATCTGGCGGTCGTGCTGCAGGATCTCGCGGGAGACGTTCAGCGACAGGTCGTGGGCGTCCACCACGCCCTTGACGAACCGCAGGTAGTTCGGCATCAGCGCGTCGCAGTCGTCCATGATGAACACCCGCTTGACGTACAGCTGCACGCCCCGCTTGGTGTCCCGGGAGAACAGGTCGAACGGGGCATGGGTAGGGATGAACAGCAGCGCCTCGTACTCGAAGGTGCCCTCGGCGCGCATGTGGATCGTCTCGGCCGGGGCCTGCCAGTCATGGCTGATCTGCTGGTAGAACTCGCTGTACTCGGCCTCGGTCACCTCGCTGCGAGGACGGGCCCATAGGGCCTTCATCGAGTTCAGCGTCTCCAGCTCTCCCGCAGCCTCACCGTCGGCGTCGGCGCCGTCGTCGGTAGTGGTACCGATGGGCTCGGTGGCCATGCGGATGGGCCAGCGGATGAAGTCCGAGTACTGCTTGACGATCTGCCGGATCTTCCACTGGGCCAGGTAGTCACCCAGCCCGTCCTCGCTGTCCTCGGCCTTGAGGTGCAGGGTGACCGAGGTGCCTACCGGCAGGCCGTCGGCCGGCGCGATGGTGTAGGTGCCCTCGCCGTCGGACTCCCACACGGCTCCCTGCTCGGTGCCGGCGCGACGCGTGTGGAGGGTGACCTTGTCGGCGACCATGAACGCGGAGTAGAAGCCGACGCCGAACTGCCCGATCAGGTGCTGCGCGGCGTCCGCGTCCTTCGCCTCCTTGATCTTCGCCAGCAGGCCGGCGGTGCCGGACTTGGCGATGGTGCCGATCAGGTCGACGACGTCGTCGCGGGTCATGCCGATGCCGTTATCCCGCACCGTCAGGGTGCGGGCGCCCTTGTCGACCTCCAGGATGATGTGCGGGTCGGAGGCCTCAAGGGTGGTGTCGGTGAGGGATTCCAGGCGGAGCTTGTCGAGGGCGTCGGAGGCGTTGGAGATCAACTCGCGCAGGAAGATGTCCTTGTTCGAGTAGATGGAGTGGATCACCAGCTGCAGCAGCTGGCGGGTCTCCGCCTGGAACTCCAGCGTCTGGGTCGGACTGGCCACGGGAGGCGTCTCCTTCGAGGGTTCGGATCGGGTCAAGCCGCCGGGGCAGGCCGGTGTGCTGCGTGGCCGGCCCCGGGCGTGTTCAGATGTGACTGAGGGGCTGGTAGGGCTGCTCGGGCCGAGTGTGGCCGGGGCGGGCGGTGCCGTAGCAGGACAGGAAGAGCTTCCAGCCGTCGCGGCACTCCAGCGTCGCGCCGTAGCGGACCGCGGGCGGGTCCGGGCGCGTGCTGTACCGGTCGACGCGCACGATCCCACCAACCGGGTCGTCGGCCGCGATGGCGGCGGTGACGAGGGCCTGCTCGACGAGGGCCACCGGGACCGACGGGCCCCGTCAGGTCCGGCACCTCCACGCTATCGGCGCCGTCACCGTCGCCGGTGGTGATGGTGGGCGCGGGGCCGCTGGCGCCGGTGATGGTCCACCACACCTGCCCGCCGCCCTCCAGGGTCACGGTCAGTCCGTAGGGGCTGTCGTCGTCACGCTTGCCGGCACCGGTAATGCCCGGGGCACGCTCGATGAGCAACTGATGCAGGTCGGCTGGAGTCATGGGAGTTGGCTGGGGTCGGGGACGGCGCGGCCGTCACGGTTCGGAAGATACGGGCGGTCTGCACGCCGGTAGCCGTCAGGCGTCAACTCGCGCCCCGCGTGCCGGGCAGGCGCCGCGTGCAGGCTTACGGCGGTAAACCGGTCCACCGCTTGCGGGTCGCGGACCGGCAGGGGCGTGCCCCGGGGTGGTCACGGGCCGGCTGGCGGTGTGCGGCGCTGCCGGTCGCTGTCGGCGCGCAGCTGGTCGGCTCGGGCGGTGAGCTGATCGAGGCGGTCGGTGATCTTCGGGTGGTTCGCCTCCAGGAGGGGCCGGGTCTCGGCGAGCGGAGCGAGCAGACGGGCAGGGTCGTGGTGGCCCAGTGCGTCCAGGAGTCGATCTATGGCGGGGGCCGCTTGGGGGCTGAGGCCGTCCAGGGCGCCGATCTGTCCGGCGAGGCGGCGCAGGTCGGCGGCGTTGTCGCGGGCCCAGGTGGTCACCGCGCGGTCGGCGGCGCGCTGGTCGCGCGTGGCCTGGACGCGCTGCTCGCCGGTGCTGCCCGCCTCGGTGCCGGCGTCAGCGTTGGGACGCAGGCGCAGGTAGCGGCGTTCGGCGGCCTGGCGGCTCTGGACGCCCAGGGGTTCGGCGAGGTCGGCCCAGGTGGCGCCGGCGTCGCGGGCGGTCTCGATCAGCCCGGTCTCCCAGTCGGCGAGTTCCTCGCGCAGGTGGCGCAGCAGCAGGAGTGCGGATAGGGCCTGTTGCGGATCGCCTTGTCCTGCCTCGTCCGGGGGTGCGTGGCGGGCGGTGCGGGCGGCGGCGTCCATCGTGCTCAGCGCGGCGGCGGCGGCCAGGAACGAGGCCGGCCCCACCCCGGCCGCGCCGGTGTCCTGGGTATCCATGTCGTCACTCTTTCGCCGACCGCGTACTTGTCATCGTATGGATGACATGTTACACGGCTCGTGTCGCGCCGCACCGGTGCGAACCACCCGAAGGCCTTCTGGACCGGAGGTGTCCGACGATGTCCATGCGTATCGCGGTGCCCCACCAAACGCCCCCAGGCCTTGGTCCCAGCCGACCCCCATCCCGATGGACACCTGGCGCGAGGACGACCGCTTCATGATCGCGCTCGACCTGCCCGGCATCTTGCCGGAGGCGATCGAGGTCCAACCACTGGGCCGGACAGTCACCGTGAAGGCCGAACGCCGACCCACCCCGCGCGGCGAGGGCGCGCACACCCAGCTCACCGAACGGGCCCGCAGGGTGTCCGAGCGCCGCATCCGGCTGGCCGACAGGCTCGACCTGGGCCCCACCGCGGCCCACCTACAGGACGACATCGGCGATCTCGGGCAGCCGCGAACGCAGCCGGGCCGCCGAGGTGGTCACGAGGGTGATCTGCTCAGGCGTCATGGTCCTCGCCCCTCTCTGGGCTGGGTAGTGCTCGCCCGAGTGCGTCGGCGAGCTCCGCCCGCCCGCTGATCCCAAGCTTTCCGTAGATGTTCTGCAGGTGGTTTTCGACGGTGCGCACCGACAGGTGCAGGCCCTCCGCCACGCTGTGGCTGGTGCCGCTGCGCGCCGCCAGCCCGGCGATCTCCTGCTCCCGGGCGGTCAGCGGCTTCCAGGTCGGTGTCGGCCACCTCGTCCATGGCCGAGGCCAGTAGGACACCGCCTCATCGGCGCGGGCGAGCTCGCCCAGGGCGGTGCCGAGCAGGAGTGCGGCCCACGGGTCGAAGCCCTGCCGCAGTGCCGCTTCGGCCAACTGCCTCATCCGGTCAAGGTCGTGGGCGTAGTGCGCCAGAGCGGCCGCGCGCAGCAGCAGACTCGACGGCTCTCGCGGCAGAGGGGCCGGGTCAGCTCCGGTCAGGGAGCCGGGGCGTGGGGCGGCCGTTGCCGTTCGGGTCTGCAGCCGATCCGCCGGTCGTCGAGGTCGCTGTGGGCGCCGCGGAGCGCTGGAGGGACCGGAGGATGGCCAGCCCCTGGCTGGCGATGCCGGCCGCGATCTGGTTCACCCCGTCGGTGCCGTTCAGGACGGTCAGATCGGCGCCCGCCATGCCCCGGGCCGCCGCGTCGGCGAGTGCGGGGAGGGCCTCCACGATCCGGTTGGCCGCGATCAGCTCCTGGTTGCCGTCCCGCAGTGACGCCGCGCGGGCGGCGTTGGCGTCCGCCTGGGCCTGGGCCAGGGTCCGTTCGGTGTAGGCGCCTGCGTCGGCCTCGAACTTCACCCGGTCGCGGTCCGCCTCGGCCAGCGTCCGCTTCCGGTAGGCCTCGGCGTCGGCCGGACGCCGCACCTCCGCCTCCAGCCGCTGCGCCGTGAGCGCCGCATTGCGCTGCGCGAGGGCGGTCTGTTCCTCGGTGACCTCCTGGGTGGCCCGTGCCTCGGCGAGCGGCCCGGCCTGTGCGGCGCGCGCCCTGGACTGCTCGGTCTCCGCGAGGAAGCCGGCCCGCTTGATCGCGGTGTCCCGCTCGTACTCGGCCTTGAGCGCGGCGGCCTGCTGCTCCCGTTCGCTCGCCTCCTGGTCGGCCTTGGCCTGGGCGATCCGGGCCTGACTGGCCACCGCCGCCGCGTGCGGCGCGGCGAGGTTGTTGATGTAGCCGGTGGCGTCCTCGATCTCCTGGATCTGCAGGGCGTCCACCACGATGCCGAGCTTCTCCATCTCGCCGTGACTGCCCGCCATGACTTCCTGGGCGACCCGGCTACGTTCCCTGATGATCTGTTCCACGGTCAGCCCACCGATGATGGAGCGCAGGTGGCCTGCGAATATCCGTCCGACCAGTTCCTGCATCTGGTTCTGCTCGGACAGGAAGCGCCGGGCCGCGTTGGCGATCGACACGGCGTCGTCGCCGACCTTGAAGACACAGACCGCGCGGACGGTGAGCCGGATGCCCTGCTGGGTGACGCAGTCCTCGGCGATCTCCGCCTCCTGCAGGGCCAGGGACAGCATGCGGGCCTTTTGCTTGACGGGAACGACGAAGCTCCCGTGGCCCGTGACGATCCGGAACTGGGTGTCCTGCGACTGCCGCTTCGAACCGGAGATGAGCATGGCCTCGTTGGGCGCGGGCACGTGCCAGAACAACATGACGAACCACCTGACCTGCAACAGCTCGACGAGGGCCGCGGGGCCGCCGGACTCAGGGCGGCAACGGCTCGACGAGCACCGACCGGGCGGAGATCGTGTCGATCACGACCACCCGGGTGTTGACCGCGATCGGCCCGGCGGACCAAGCCGCGAACACCTCCGACCCGCCGCGCAGGCCGACCAACACCTCGCCCGGCCCGTCCGCCGGGATCGGCACCGTCACCCGCCCGACGGCTCCGACCGGGCTTTGCTGGGAGTCATCGGCCACGTACATGACACCTCGTGCCGCGCGACACGGCGGCGCGGTGGGCGGCCGAAACACGAACGGCCACGGGCGGCACCCCTCCTGGAGGCACCGGGCCCCCGGTCGAGTCCTTCGGCAGAATGCCTGCGAGCAACGCGCGCGGCGCGACCGCCCCGACCCCACCCACGGTACTCCGGCCGCAGCAGGGAGGCGTTTCTCGGGCCCCGGCTCGGATCTCCGACCGGGGAGCCCCGGCCCGGAGCCGACCGGGCTCGGCTCGGAGACTGGGCCACCCACCGCCCGGATCGGCGGATTTCCGGGCCACCCGAATGACGTCGACACCGTCGTCAAGGCGGCGGGCGAGCGCTACACAGCGCTGCCCCCCGTCGTTCGGTGCGTGACCTGCGGCCGCGACAGGCCCCGCTGCCGACGCCGGCGGCCCCGGCGCGCCAATGCTGTCTGACTGCGATCCGGTCGAGGGGGCCTGTCGTACGGTCGAGGTCGCAGACCGGTTCCCTCAGTGCCGCGCCACCCTGGCGCGACGTACGGGCGTCGACCCCGACCAGCGCGAGTTGATCGCCCCGCGGGGCTGCGGCGAGCGTGACCACCCGGCCCACATCACCGCTGTCTCGACAAACGCCGGCACCTCAACACTGCTGAACCTGGCCTGTGCCCTCGCGCAGCCGTCCGACACCGCCCGGCGCACCCACACCCACCCCGCCGGCACCACCGGCTCCCTAGACCCAAGCACCCCGCCCGCCTCCCCGAGGAGCTCCTCGCCGGCATCCACGGCTGCTGGCTCCCCCAAGCGAGTACGACGAATCGACGCGACGACGCCGAAGACCGGGACGACGATGAGGCCGACCAGCACAAGAACCAACAGCCGCGAACGCGGCCGAGCCCGGCCTGCAGCTCATCTCCCCTTGTCCCTGGCCAAGGGAGACCCGCAGGTCAATAACCATTCTCCGGGCGTAGTCGTCACACGGTGATCACCCCCAGAGGAGCAGAATGGGAGGCAGAACCCGCGCGCTCGACCTTCCTAGGCGATCGCCATGTGCTGCTCACCGGACCCGGGCAAAGACCGAGGACGCCTCTACCGGCGCTGCGGCTGCCGCGACGACCACCGTCGACAGCTCGGCACCAAGTGCCCCCGCCTCACCGCCGACCCCGCCACGGCACCTGGGCGTTCGCCGTCGACACCCCGCCCATCGACGGCCGCCCCCGGACCGTCCGCCGCGCCGGCTTCACCGACGAACTGCGCGCCCGCATCGCGCCGCGGCGCTTCAACGAGGACCTGGCCCTGTGCGTCGTCACCGACCCCCGGCAGCGCACCGCCGAGTACCTGCGGGACTGGCTGGACGAGAAGGAGCTGCGCCTCAAGCCCACCACCATGGCCCGCTACCGCGCCTACGTCGAACAGGACCTCATCCCCGCCCTCGGCACCATCCGCCTGATCGACCTCACCCGCCAGCACCTGAGCGCCCACGTCACCACCCAACTACGTAAGGGCCGCGGCAGGCCGGGCTGTTGGACGAGCCCGAGGCAACCCCACGACACCGATCCGGCCCGCTGGCAGCGCCTCACCACCGCAGTCAACGAATACATCAAGGCCCGAATCCAGGAACGCCTCGCTGCTCTCCCCTCTCGCAAGCCCCCCGCACCCCCGACCGGCGATCAGCAGCGCCCGCCTCGCAGCGTCCACCGCGACACCCATACCCATGCCCATCGCCTGCCGGGGCACCCTCACGGCCGCCGGCCCACCTGATCCGCGCTTGCCGCCCGGGCCGGCCGTCGGATACTGCACGACTTGATCCCGGGCCGGAAGGCCACTCCTCGCCCGGTCGCGGGAACCCGTGGCGGCGGTTTCAGTTCCGCGCGCGGCGTAGCAGTCCACTCCCTGAGCCTGCGCGGCCCGCCCCCCAAACCGGCCACACCTTTGCGGTTCACAGCCTCAGCGTCGGTGCCGCGCCAGGTGGGCGGCGATCAGGTCGCGGTACCACGCGTACGACGCCTTCGGCGTACGCCGCTGCGTCTCGAAGTCGACGTGCACGAGCCCGAACCGCTGGTGGAACCCCTCGGCCCACTCGTAGTTGTCGAGGAGCGACCAGGTGTAGTAGCCGCGGACGTCGACGCCTTCGGCGACGGCGGCGGCCACGGCGTCGAGGTGGCCCGCCAGGTAGTCGATGCGCGGCTGGTCCTGGACGGTGCCGTCGGCGGCAGGTTCGTCGGCGACCGAGCAGCCGTTCTCGGTGATGGTGATGGGCGGGAGGGCGGTGCCGTAGCGGCCGCGGAGGCCGCCCAGGAGTTCCCGCAGGCCGTCGGGGACGACGGGCCAGTCGAAGGCGGTGCGGGGGACGCCCTCGATCGGGGCTTCGGCGAAGGGGAGGCCGGGTTCGGTGGGGGCGGCGATGCGGGTGGGGTTGTAGTAGTTGACGCCGAGGCCGTCGAGCGGGGTGGCAGCGATGAGCTTGAGGTCGCCGTCCTGGACGCTGCCGCCGAGGTCCTCGCCGACGCCGAACGCCGACAGGTCGGGGTAGCACCCGAGCAGCAGCGGGTCGGTGAACAGGCGGTTGTGCAGGGCGTCGTAGGCGGTGGCGGCCGCGGTGTCGGTGGGGTCGTCGGTGGCCGCGCGGACCGGGGTGAGGTTGTTCGCGATCATCACCTCCAGGCCGCGTTCGCGCAGCGCCGCGGCCGCCAACCCATGTCCCAGCAGTTGGTGGTGCGCGGCGGGCAGCGCATCGAGCATCAGCGCCCGCCCGGGGGCGTGGATGCCGAGGGCGTAGCCGTACACCATGTGCACGAAGGGCTCGTTGAGGGTGATCCACGCGGGGACACGGTCACCGAGCCGGTCCGCGACGAGGCCGGCGTACTCGGCGAAGCGGTACGCGGTGTCACGGTTCAGCCAGCCGCCGCCGTCCTCCAGCGCCTGCGGGAGGTCCCAGTGGAAGAGGGTGGGCAGCGGGGTGATCCCGGCGGCGAGCAGCGTGTCCACCAGGCGGTCGTAGAAGGCGAGTCCGGCGGGATTCACCGCGCCCGCGCCGGTGGGCTGGATGCGGGGCCAGGCGATGGAGAACCGGTAGCCGTCCAGCCCGAGGCCCTGCATCAGCGCGACGTCCTCGGGATACCGGTGATAGTGGTCGCAGGCCACCGCCCCGGTGTGGCCGTCCCGGACGGCGCCGGGGCGGGCGGCAAAGACGTCCCAGACGGACGGGCCGCGCCCGTCCTCGTCCACCGCCCCCTCGATCTGGTACGCGGCGGTGGAGACTCCCCAGCGGAAACCCGCCGGGAGATCGAGTCGGTTCGTCACGGCCTGACTCCCTGCTCACAGTGGCGATCGATGGCAGTGCACTAACATGAGGAGTGCTCATATTAGTGCACTGCCACCGCCTGCGGAACACCAGTGGTCACGGGTGACAGCGGGCACACCCCGGCCAGGTACGAGGCACGCCATCCCGCGCCGTCAGAACACCCGGTCCAGGAACGCCTCCAGGTCGAGTTCGCCCTCCCGGGTGAGCATCGTGCAGAATCCGACGTTCTCGCTGGAGGGCGACGTCGCCGCCACCCACCACGTGCTCGACGGCCTGGACGGGCCGGCCGTACTGGTCGGCCACTCGTACGGCGGCGCCGTGATCACCGAGGCCGGCAACCACCCGAAGGTCGCCCGCCTGGTGTACATCGCCGCCTTCGCCCCCAACAAGGGCGAGTCGGTGAACACCCTGATCGCCGACCCGCCGCCCGGCGCCCCGGTGCCGCCGATCCTGCCGCCGCGGGACGGCTTCCTCTTCCTGGACCGGGAGAAGTTCGCAGCCTCGTTCGCCGCCGACGTGCCCGCCGAGCTGGCCGCCTTCATGGCGGACGCCCAGGTGCCCTGGGGTGTCGACGCCCTCGGCGGCGCGGTGTCCCAGCCCGCCTGGCGCAGCAAGCCGTCGTGGTACCTGGTGGCCGCCGACGACCGGATGATCCCGCCTCCCGCCCAGCGGGCCATGGCCGAGCGGACCGGCGCCCGGACCACCGAGGTGCCCGGCAGCCACGCGGTCTACGTGTCCCGGCCGGACGCGGTGGCCGACGTCATCCGGCAGGCCGCGGAGGGCTGACCACACGCCGTCCCGGTCGCGCCGCGCGGTGCGGCCGGGACCGGCCCCGGCGGCCGGGTGTCAGCTCACCGCTGTCCGCAGCTGGCCGGTGCGTTTGACCGAGCTGAGGATCCGGGTGACCTCCACGCCGTGGATGCCGTCGATCGGTCCGACGGTGCCGGTCAGGAAGGTGTAGAGCCCGGCGAGGTCGGCCGCGGCCACGGCGACCAGCAGGTTGGCGGCCCCGGTCGTCGCGGCGGCGAACCGCTCCTGCGGGTGGCGGCTCAGCTCGTCGCCCACGTCCTCCGGGCTGCCCGGGCCGGTGGTGATCCACAGCAGCGCCTCGGCGTGGATGCCGAGCAGTCCCAGGTCCACCTCGCAGGCCAGCCGTACCACCTGGCCCGGGACGATCAGGTCCAGGCGCCGGCGCACGGTCGACGCCGAACTGCCCAGCGCGGCCGCGAGGTCGTCGAGGGTGGCCCGGGAGTCGGCGGTGAGCTGTTCGATCAGCGCCTCGTCGAGCGGGTGCGGGTCGGGGGCACGGCGGGGCTCGCCCGGCGGCGGCGCCAGGGCCTCGAGCTGGTCGGCGGTCAGCAGGCCGGCGCTCCACACGAAGCCCGCCGGGAACACCCTCATCATACGCGTCCCAGGACCGGACGCCCGTGGTGGCGGGCAGGTCCCGCAGCAGCAGCGAGGCCCTGGCCTGCGGCCCGTCCAGGAACAGCACGGCGCTGACCTCGTCGCCGCCGCCCAGGATGTCGACCCAGACGGTGTCGGGCCGCCGCGCCAGCGCCGCGGCGATCGCCGTGATGCGGCTGGGCCGGCACCGGATCCGCAGGGCCACCGGGGTCAGCCGGGGGAAGCGCAGCGGGTTGCGGACGGCCGTGGGCCTCAGTGTGCCGTCGTGCAGCAGCGGGGCCGCCCGCCGTACGACCGTGCGCTCGGAGAGCCCGAGGGTCCGCGCTACCGTCCGCCAGGACGCCCGCGGTGACGCCATCAGCACGGCGGCGATCCGCCGGTCCGTCCCGTCCAGCTCCTGTCGTCGGTGTCCCACATCCGTCAGGATTCCACGCCGTGCGGCGCACAATCCCCGGAAGCGGCTGGCTTCTCGTACCTTTCCGCCCTCCGACGGTAGACCGGGACCATCGCACCCGCGGCCAGGAAGGTGACACCGATGACCCAGATCCGACGACCCGTCGCGCACCCCGAGTCGGGCAGTGTCCGAGGCACCGCCGAGGACGGGATCGCCGCCTTCCGCGGCATCCCCTACGCGGCCTCCCCCGTGGGGCAGTTGCGTTTCGCCCCGCCCGAGCCGCACCCGGCCTGGCCGGGCGTGCGGGAGGCAGACCGGCCCGGTCCGTCCGTCCCGCAGGGCCCCTCGCGGCTCGAGGCGGTGATGGGCCGCCGCACGCCCGACTGGGACGAGGACGGCTGCCTCACCCTCAACGTGTGGACCCCCGCGCTCCCGGCCGGCGGGACCGGTCCGCGCGACCTGCCGGTCCTGGTCTGGTTCCACGGCGGCGGGTTCACCAGCGGCTCGGGCGGCTGGGACTGGTACGACGGCCGGCACCTGGCCGCCGCCGGCGGGATCGTCGTCGTCACCGCCAACTACCGCCTGGGGCCGCTCGGTTACCTCCACCTGCCGGACCTCGGCATCGAGAACCTCGGTGTGCAGGACCAGGCCGCCGTGCTGGCCTGGGTTCGGCGCAACATCGGCGCGTTCGGTGGTGACCCCGGCAGCCTCACCGTCGGCGGCCAGTCCGCCGGCGCCTTCTCCGCCCTTCACCTCGCGCTGTCCCCGGTCACCGGCCCGCGGATCAGCCGGGTCATCGCCCAGAGCGGCCCCTTCGGGCTCGCCCCGCAGGACCCCGCCGCCGCGAACGACCACGCCGGGCGCTTCCTCGGCCTGCTCGGGCTGGACGGCGTGCGCGACCCGCGGCCCGCGCTGCGCGCCGTACCCGCCGACCGGCTCCTCACCGCCTACCGGCAGCTGTCCCGGGAACTCGCCCGCCCGGGCGACGTCGCCCCGCCGATGTACCCCGTCCTCGGCGCCGCCGGGATCCCCGCGACCTGGCAGCGGGCGCTGGCGGACGGGCGGCTCGACGGCAAGGAGCTGCTGACCGGCACCACCCGCGACGAGATGACCGCTTTCTTCGCGTTCGACCCGCGTCTGCGGGACGCCACCGCGGACCGGGCCCGCTCGATCGCCGCCGCCATGGCCGACGACGGCGGCGAACGGTACGACCGCACCGCGGCCCGGCTCGGGGCGGCGGCGCCGGGAGACGTCCTGACCGAACTCGGCGGCGAACTCCTCTTCCACGACGGCACCTTCGCCATCGCCGACCACCATGCCGCGGCCGGGAACGCGGCGTACGTCTACCGCTTCGACGCCGCCCCGGCCGAGGATCCGGCCCACCTGGGAGCCGCGCACTGCGCCGAACTCCCCTTCCTCTTCGACACCTTCGCGGCCTACCCCGACAGCCCCATGCTCGGTGAACCCACCCCCGCCGCCCGGTCGCTCGGCCGCACCTTCTCCCGCGCCGTGGCCACCTTCGTCGCGACCGGCCGGCCCGCCGCCGACGGCTGGCGGCCGTACCAACCGGCCTCCCCCGCCTCCGTCCGCCACTTCGGCTGACCCGCCCCCGGCCGACCGGCCAGGTGGGGGTCACGGCCGGTCGAGCACGTCCAACGCGTCCCGCAGGAAGGCCCGCGAGGTGACACCCAGCCTCGGGAAGACCTGGTGGAGATGGGTGGAGACGGTCCGCGGCGAGACGAACAGCCGGTCCGCGATCTGCCGGTTGGTCAGCCCGGCCGCGGCCAGGCTCGCGATCTCCCGCCGCTGCGGAGTGGGCGACCCGCATGCCGGCACCGGGCTCCCCCAGGCGCACCAGGGATCCCCCAGCGGCCCGGCATGCACTGGCTGCTCCACCAGCGCCTGTTCCGGTACGCGAAGGGGATCGACGGGGGCGCGATCCGATGGAACCTGGCCTGGCTGCTCATGATCGTCATCACCCCCTTCGCCACCAAGCTGCTGACCGTCGAGGCCGACGCGTTCCAGGTCCAGTTCACCGTCTAAGCCGCCGGCCAGGCCCTGGCCGGCATCTGCCTCCGGCAGGCCTTCGCCGCGGTCCGGCGCGCCGGCCTGCTGCGTGACCACACCCCGCCCGCGGCCATCGCCGACACCCTGGCCTGGGTCACCGCCGTCACCGTCACTTTCTCGGTCTCGGTACCTCTCGCGCCGGTCACCCACTCGGCCTCGCTGTGCTGGCTGCTGCTCCCGGCGGTCCGGTTCGCCCTGCACCGGGCGGGCCGGCCGGGGCGTGCGGCCAGGGCCTGACCACCGCTGCACCGTCCACCGCTGCACCGTTCCACGCCGACCCCGCGGCACCGATCGGCACCGGATGGCGCCCGGTGACACCACCTGGCGCCATTTGGCTCCCCATGGCGCCAGGTGGTGCCACTTGCCATCACCGAACACCCCGTGGCACACCCGAGCGCCACCCATCCCACCGCCCCACCCACCACTCCTCCGCAGGTCAGAGCCGTCGCCACCAGCCCAACCCCAGGATGTGCCACCACATCGCTTGCGCATGGCGCCATTGTGGTGCCATGATGGCGTCATGGACCTCAGCCCGTATGTCGACACCCTCCGCCGCGAACTCGCGGTGGCCGCCGAAGCCGGCGGGGACGACGCCCGCGCCCTGGCCGAGCGGCTCCTCGCTCCGCTGGAGTCGGCGACCCGTCTGACCATGCTCAACGTGCTCTCCGCCGCGATGGACGAGATCACCCGCGAACTCGCCCCCGGCTCGGTCGACGTACGGCTACGGGGGCTCGACCCCGACTTCGTGGTGACACCGCCGCCCTCTTACGGCGGCGCCACGGACGCCGGACCCGTGTCCGCCGAGCCGCTCAGGGCGCCCCTGCCCGCCGACGGTGAGGAGGGCGGCACCGCACGGGTCAACCTGCGCCTGCCGGCCCACCTCAAGGCGCGCGCCGAGGAGGCGGCGGGCCGCGAGGGACTGTCGGTCAACGCCTGGCTGGTACGCGCCGTGTCGACCGCGGTCGACGGCGGCCCGCAGCCGGCCGCGACGGCGAAGACCCGGACCGTCGGCCAGAGCATCACGGGCTGGGTCCGCTAGCCCCACCGCCCGACCCGCGCCACCGCACCCGCACCCGCACCCGCACCCGCACCACCTCACCTCCCACCACGTCCCACCAGCAGGGACGTCACCAAGACCCATGAGGACGGGACAGCCATGCCTTCTTTCGACACCCCCGAAGCGATCTCGGTCACCGCGCACGTGGAGGCCGGTTCCATCCAGTTCACCGCCGGCGACCGCCGCGACACCGTCGTCGAGGTGCGGCCGCGCGACCCGAAGAAGGACCTGGACGTGCGGACGGCCGACCAGACCGAGGCCGCCTGCACGAACGGTGTCCTGACCGTCCGGACGCCCAAGCCCAATCCGTACCTGCTCGGCCTCGGCCGCACCGGCACCGTCGACATCACGGTCGAGCTGCCCGCGGGCTCGCAGATCGACCTGACCGGCGCCTGGACCCAGGTGTTCGGCGAGGGGCGGCTCGGCGAGGTCCGGGTGAAGACCTCGTCCGGCGACGTCCGCCTCGACACCACCGGGCCGCTGAAGCTGACCGCGTCGCACGGCTCGATCACGGTGGACCGGATCGAGGGCGCGGCCGAGATCACCACCAGTTCCGGCAGCCTGCGGGTCGGCCTGGTCGAGGGCCCGGCCGTGCTGAAGAACTCGCACGGCACGACGACCGTCGGCACCGCGGCCGACACCCTCCGGGTGAGCGGGGCCAACGGCGACATCGACATCGCGCGCGCCGCCGACTCGGTCACCGCCACCACCGCCCACGGCACCCTGCGCGTCGGCGAAGTGACCCGCGGCAGCGTCCAGTTGGAGACCTCCTACGGCGCGATCGAGGTCGGCATCCGGCAGGGCACCGCCGCCTGGCTCGAGGTCCACTCGGGTTCGGGCCAGGTGCGCAACTCGCTCACCACGTCCGGGACGCCCGAGGACACCGAGGACACCGTCGAGGTCCGCGCCCGCACCCGGCACGGCAACATCGACATCCTGCGCGCCAAGGCCTGACCGGCAGCCCCACCCGCAGCCCCAGCCACCCGCGGCCCCACCCGCAGCCCAGCCCCGCTCTCTCGCCCCACCCCCCTCACCCCGCCAGCCACCTCAGCCCTCGAACGGAGAGGCACATGCCCACTTCTGTCATGCCCACGTCCAGCAGGAGCGCCGGCCCGCAGTCGCCCGCCGCCGTCTCCGCGGTCGGTCTGCGCAAGTCCTACGGCGACAAGACCGTGCTCGACGGAGTCGACCTGTCCATCCCGGCCGGGACCGTGTTCGCCCTGCTCGGGCCGAACGGCGCCGGCAAGACCACCGCCGTCAAGATCCTCTCCACCCTGATCGGCGCCGACGGCGGGCAGGCCCGGGTCGCGGGCCACGACATCGCCGCCGATCCGCAGTCGGTCCGCGCCGCGATCGGCGTCACCGGTCAGTTCTCCGCCGTCGACGGCCTGATCACCGGCGAGGAGAACATGCTCCTGATGGCGGACCTGCACCACCTCCCGCGCGGCGAGGGCCGCCGGGTCGCCGCCGCCCTGCTGGAGCAGTTCGACCTGACGGCCGCGGCGAAGAAGCCCGCCTCCACCTACTCGGGCGGCATGAAGCGCCGCCTGGACATCGCCATGACCCTGGTCGGCAGCCCGCGGATCATCTTCCTCGACGAACCCACCACCGGCCTCGACCCGCGCTCCCGCCACACCATGTGGCAGATCATCCGCGGTCTCGTCGCCGACGGCGCGACCGTCCTGCTCACCACCCAGTACCTGGAGGAGGCCGACCAGCTCGCCGACCGCGTCGCCGTCCTCCACAACGGGAGGATCGCCGCCGAAGGCACCCCGGACGAGCTCAAGCGGCTGGTCCCCGGCGGGCACGTCCGTCTGCGCTTCACCGACCCGGCCGCCTACCGCACCGCCGCCGCCGCGCTGCCCGACGCCACCCGTGACGACGAGGCGCTGGCCCTGCAGCTGCCCAGCGACGGCAGCCAGCGCCAACTGCGCACCGTGCTCGACCGGCTGGACGGCGCCGCCGTCGAGGCCGACGAGCTGACCGTCCACACCCCCGACCTCGACGACGTGTTCTTCGCCCTCACCGGCACCACCGACATCCCCCACCAGTCCGAGGAGAACGCCCGATGAGCCAGCTCGCCCTCGCCGTCCGCGACTCGTCCACCATGCTGCGGCGCAACCTCCTGCACGCCCGGCGCTACCCGTCGCTCACCCTGAACCTGCTGCTCACCCCGATCATGCTGCTGCTGCTCTTCGTCTACATCTTCGGCGACACCATGAGCGCGGGCCTCGGCGGCGGGCCGGCGGACCGCTCCTCGTACATCGCCTACATCGTGCCGGGCCTGCTGCTGATGACCATCGGCAGCACCGTGGTCGGCACCGCGGTCTCCGTCTCCAACGACATGACCGAGGGCATCATCGCCCGCTTCCGCACCATGGCGATCCACCGCCCCTCGGTGCTCGTCGGGCACGTCGCCGGCAGCGTGCTGCAGTCGGTCGCGAGCGTGGTCCTGGTCGGCGCGGTCGCGGTGGCCATCGGCTTCCGCTCGGTGCACGCCACGGCCCTGGAGTGGCTGGCAGCGTTCGGCCTGCTGGCCCTGTTCGCCCTGGCGTTCACCTGGATCGCCGTCGGCATGGGGCTGATCAGCCCGAACGCCGAGGCGGCCAGCAACAACGCGCTGCCGATGATCCTGCTCCCCCTGCTGTCCAGCGCCTTCGTCCCGGTCCACTCGATGCCCGGCTGGTTCCAGCCGGTCGCCGAGTACCAGCCCTTCACCCCCGCCATCGAGACCCTGCGCGGTCTGCTGCTCGGCACCGGCATCGGGCACAACGGCTGGCTCGCCGTCGGCTGGTGCCTGGCCCTCACCGCCCTCGGCTACCGCTGGTCCACCTCCACCTTCAACCGCGACCCGAAGTAGCCGGGCCCGCACCCCGCGTCCCCCCGCCGGCCCCGGCGGGGGGACGCACGTCGTGGACACCCGCCCCCGTAACACTCATGACTGAGCGTCAGGCGGGATGGAGCTCGTCCTCCGGGGTGTCGAGGAGGCCGGTGCGGGTGGCGATGACGGCGGCCTGGAAGCGGCTCCCGGCGCCGAGGCGTTCGAGGATGTCGGCGACCCGGCGGCGGACGGTGCGCAGGGACATCCCCAGGCGGCGGGCGATCGTCTCGTCCTTGAGGCCGGCGGCGAGCAGCCTCAGCAGGGTGGCGTCGATGTCGCGGGCGGCCTGCCCGAGGGCCTCGGCGCCGAGCGCGGTGGGGTCGACGTAGACGCTGGCATGGGTCCAGGCCTGTTCGAAGATGCCGCGCAGGTAGGCGATGAGGTGCGGTTCCCGGACGGCCAGGGCACCCCAGCTGGTGGTGTCGGTGGGCAGGAACGCCACGGTGTCGTCGAAGACGATGAGACGGCCGAAGAGTTCGTGGGCGGTCCGGTACTCGCCGCCGAGGGCGGTGGCGGCGGCGACGTAGACCTGGGTGGGGCCGTGGAAGCGGACCGAGTGCTGCTGGAGCGTACGCATCCTGATGCCGCGTTCGAGCAGGGCGCGGTCGCGGGCCAGGGCCGGTTCGAGGTTGGCGGGGTTGCGGGAGACGTCGCCGGGCTGGCAGGCGATGACCTCGTGGCGGCAGCGGGCGGCCTCCTGTTCCAGCAGCTCGTGGACCGCCGCACTGTCGGGCAGCAGGGTCACGGCGTCCGCGTCGGCGCCGGGCGCGCCGGGGCGGGTGAGCAGGGTGGCGCGCTGGATGTCCTCGTGCAGGGCCGCCAGGCGCTGCTGGTGGGCGGCGGTCTCGGCGGCGATGCGGGCCTCGAACTCGGCGGCGAGGTCCGCCAGGGCGGTGTGCGGGGGCAGGGGGCCGCCCTCTTCCCGGCGCAGCACGCCATGATTGTCCGTCATGTCTGTTTCGCTCATTTCCTCCCCCTGTCTTGTTGGTGCCCTGACACTTTAATGACGGGCGTCGTGCCTGGTCGGTTGATCGTGCACGGGAAACAATCCAGACATCGGCAGCGAACGCGCCCTTTTCGTCAGCCTCGCCGTTCGCGCCCGCACCACGACTTTTGATCTGAGGGATCCTGCTTTGAACCGTCTCCTGAGCACCGCCGCCGGCGCCGTCACGACCCTGATCGCCCTGTCCGCCCTGGCGGCCCCCTCCGCCACCGCCGCCACCGCCGCGCCGGCGCCGCGTACCTCGGCGGACGTCCGGGAACAGCAGCCCGACCCCGCACAGCCGCACAGCGTCGGCAGCATCCTCAACACGTCCTGGGGCGACTGCTGGCGCGGGCCCGACTGCGGCGACCGCTCCCGCCAGTAGGGGCACACCGGACCCCGGCCGACCGACCGGCGCCGCCCATCCGTAGCCGTCGACCCGTAGCCGTCGACCTGCCTGTTGACGAGGCGTCGACCGCCCCGGCACGAGGATCCCCAGCCGTGCCGCGCCCCCGCCGTGCCGTGCCGCCCCCCGCCGGACCGCGTGCGTGAGCCCTCCGCCCGCCCGGGCGCGGCCGGCCCGCGCGGCCGGCCGGCCGGCCGTCGAACGGTCCGCCCCAGCCACCTGAACGCACCGCCCCGTCACCGCCCCCGTCACCGCCCCGCGCGGAGCCGCGCACCCGGGTGCGCCCGTTCGTCATGCCCCGATCCGAGGAGACCGCTTTGACTGCTCTGCCCCTGCGTGCACCCGCGTGGCTCCGCCCGGCCGGTGCGGCGCCCCGCGCACCGTGGGATCCGCCGCGGACCCCCGCCACCCGTCGGGAGGTGGCCCGGTGACCGCCGAGGTCGTCACGGCCGCCCCCGATGCCCGCCGCGGCGACGCCGACGGCGGGCCGGCCGCCCTCCGGCCGGTCGGGACGGTGACGGGACCGGCCTCGCCCGCCGACGTGTGCGACGCCGTCTCGCAGGCACTCGGGCCGCGCCTCGCCGAGGCGGCGTGGCGGACGGCCGACGGCCCGGACGGCCTGCCCCGCACCGTCGACCTCCGCCTCGGCGGGCACCGCGTCCGGCTGACCCTGGAGCCGGCCGCACCTGAACGCCACCGCACCCTGGACCCCGTGGTGCCGGAGCCCGCGCTGTGGCGGACCGCCATCTCGACGGACGCACCCGCGGACGCCGAACTGCCAGCAGCGGTACAGGAGATCCTCGCCGCGGTCCGCGAGCGGGCCGACCGTCTCACCGACGCGGAGAGCGCCGCGGTGTGGGCCGCGATGCCGTTGCTCCGTCACTTCGCGGGCCGGGGGCGGCGGATCGACGGCTGGGCGCTGGTCTTCCGCGACCACTACGTGGAGAACAGCGTCGGCTTCCTCCTCGCCGCCGAGCGGGCGGGCATCCCCCGCGAGTGGATCTACGCGCTGGCCAAGGGGGACCGTACGTCGGGCCGGCACCGGGTGCACGCCTGGTTCCGCGCCCGCGGCTACCGCAGCGCCGTCCTCGACAACTCCGTCATCGACGGCACCGCCCCCGGCCAGGAGGTAGCGGCCGCGCAGCGGGTCGCCGCCGACGTGGACCGCTTCATCGCCGCCGCGCACCGGGCCGGACGCCGGGTGCTGGTGATCGACGACGGCGGGCTGCTCGCCCGCGGTCCGGGCGCGGCCCGGCTGGTGAGCGAGCCCGTGGACGCCGTGGTCGAGCTCACGGTCAGCGGTCTCAAGCGGATCGGCGCCGGACCGCTGCCCGGCGTACCGGTGTTCAACGTCGCCCGTTCCCAGCTGAAGAGCCTGCTGTCGTACGAGGAGATCGCCGACTCCTGCCTGCGGCGGCTGCGCGAACTGGTGCCGGGACAGAAGTTCATCGGGCGGCGGGTCGTCGCCGTGGGGTTCGGCACGCTGGGATCCCGGCTGGCGCGCCGACTGCGCTCGCTGGGCTGCCGGGTCACCGTGGTGGACCAGGACACCCTGGCCCTCGTCCAGGCCGCCGAGCAGGGCTTCGAGACCGAACCGAGCCTCGCCGCCGCCCTCCGGCGCTGCACCCCCTTCCTGGTGACGGGCAGCACCGGCGAGGCGTTGCTCGGCCCGGAGGAACTGCCGCTGCTGCCCGACGGGGTGCTGCTGGCCGGTTTCGCGACCAAGGACTTCAGCCTGCTGAGCACCGGCGGCGCGGGAACCGTCGAGTCGGTGCTGACCGGTGTCGGGGTCCGCCACCGCCTGCCCGGCGGCGGCGTGGCGACGCTGCTCGGGGACGGCCGCTCGCTCAACCTCTTCGAGTACGAGGGCATCCCCAACTCCGGCTACGACGCGTACCGGGCCGGGACCCTGATCGCGGTCCGCGAGCTGTGCCACCGGGCCGACGCGCTGGCCCCGGGCGTGCACGTGCGCGAGGTCGACGAGGCGGTCCGGGCCGCGGGCCTGTACGAGGCGTACTACGACACGTACATCGCCGACACGCCCGCCGGCCGTACGGCCCCGGCCCCGGCCGCCGCGGGGGAGGCGCGCCCGTGAGCGGGGACGCACCCGTGCCGGGCGGGCGTGCCTGCGTCATCGGGTACGGCAGCGTCGGCCGGCTGCACACCGAGGTCCTCACCCGGCTGGGGCTGCAGGTCGGCGTGCTGGACCCGGATCCGGCCCGGCGCCCCGGCCCGGCGGCTTCGTGGTGGCGGAGCATCGAGCAGGTCCCCGACGTCCGCGGCATCGACGTCTGGGTGGTGTGCACCCCGACCCACACCCATCTGCCGGTGGTGGCCTCGGTGCTGGCCCGGGACGCCGCCGCGCGCATCGTGGTGGAGAAGCCCGCCTGCCGCGCCGCCGAGACCACGGCCTTCACCGACCTGCTCGCCACCCGGCCGGCGGCCCGCGTCGTCGTGATGAACCAGTACCGCGAGGCGGCCGTACTGTCCTCGCTGGCGCGGCTGGTCGCCCGCGAGGCCCCGGGCGAACCCGTCCGGGCGGTGCGCGTCGCGTTCACCAAGGACCGCCGGCCCGACGTCGCCCGGGGCCGCTTCGTCGACCGGGACCACGGCGTCTTCGGCTACGAGTGGCTCCACATGCTGGCGGCGCTCGGCCACTTCCTGCCCGCCCCCGCCTACGACGCCTACCTGCACGGTCCGGTGGACCCGGGTTCGCTGCTGGTGGCGCCCGACCCCGCCCTCCTGCTCGCCGCCGCGCACGAGCGCACCACGGTGGACGGGGTGACGGTGGAGCTGTTCTCCACCGTGGCGGGCGACGGCGCCGAGGCCGAACTCCCCCGGCCCGCCTGGACCCGCGGCTACCCCAAGGCGATCGGGGAGCGGCAGCGCCTGGTCAGGGTCGAGACGGCGTCCGCCCGCTTCACCGCCGAACTGGAACCGCTCGGCGGGCCCGCCCGCGGGCAGGTCCGCCGGGACGTGCACCGGATCACCGTCCGGACCTCGGGCGGGGACCGCCGGCTGGAGGTCGTCGACCCGCTCATCAGCAACGCCTGGACCGGCATGCTCGCCGCCCTGTCCGCCGCCACGTGCCCGCCGCCCGACCTGCGCACCCTGCACCGGATCGCCGCCCTGCTCGGCACCGTGTGGCCGCAGGCCGCCGGTCCGGCCCTGGTCGGCGCCGACCGGGCCGGGCCGCCGTCCCTCACGGGCCGCCCGCCCGGCCGGCCGGCCGAGTCCGTCCTCACGCCCCGACAGGAGTCCGCATGACCCAGGTGTGTTTCGTCGTCCCCCAGGACGAGTTCGAACGCCACTTCCTCCAGCAGCCGCTGGACGTGCTCAACGCCGCGGCGGTGCTGCAGCGCGACGGGGTGACGGTGAGCCTGTGGGACCGCCGCCTGCACCCGCTGCCCGCCGGCGGGGACACCCCCGACCTGGTGGTCGTGGTGACCGCCGTCGCCGACCGGGCCCAGTGCTACCCGCTGGACCTCGGCCCGGTGAAGGACGCGGTCACCGCCGTCCGCTCCCGGTGGCCCGGCGTGCCGGTGCTCGCCTGCGGACCGCACGCCACACACCTGCCGCAGGCCTGCCACCGCGAGCTGGGCGTCGACTTCGTCGCCCGCGGCGAGGCCGACTCGGCCGCCGTCCAGGCGGTGCGCGACGTACTGCACCGCCGCGCCCTCACCCCCGTCCTGCCCGCGGCCGGCAGCTACCCGGACCTCCCCGTCGACGAATGGCCGCTGCCGGCCTACGAGTTGACCGACCCGTCGGCCTACACGGCGGAGGTGGTGGTCGACGGGCGCACCCGCCGCGCGGCCTGCGGCCTGGTGATGGGCGTACGCGGCTGCAGCTACGGCTGCTCCTTCTGCCACCTGCCCTTCGGCGCCCGGATGCGGGACCGGCCGGTCGCGCAGACGCTGGCCGAGACCGCCGCCCTGCAGGCCCGCGGCACCGAGTCGGTGTTCTTCCTGGACTACGTCTTCGGACTGCACCGGACCTTCTACGACGAGCTGTGCGACGGCCTGACCGGCTCAGGACTGGAGTGGACCGGCCAGACCCGCGCCGAGGTGGTGCTGCGCACCGACGTCCGGCGCTGGGCGGACGCGGGCTGCCGGGGCATGTGGCTGGGCGCGGAGTCCCCCGGCGTCGCCGACACCGGCGTCGGCAAGCGGGTGCCGCCGCAGAAGGTGTCCGAGGCCATCGACAAGCTGGCGCAGGCCGGCATCAAGCCCTTCGCCTTCGTGCTGCTCGGCCTGCCCGACGACCCGGCCTGCGCCAACGGCGAGCTGGTGGACTGGGCGGCCTCGCTGCCCGCGGACTTCGGGCTGAACCAGCTCGTGCTGCGTCCGGGGACGGCGCTCTACGACCGGCTCGCCCCGCAGTACAACGACGGGCGCACCCCCGCCTCCTGGGCCGAGGTCGCCGAGGTCACCCGGCGCTACCGCCAGGCGTACCCGACGGACCTGGACGCCCAGTGGGACCGGCTCACCGCCCTGCCCAACTACCTGGGCAACGCCATGGCGGCGGTATGAGGCCCGCCGCGGCGGCAGGGGGTGCGGGCGCATGAGGGACGGCGAGGAGCACACCGGCATGTCGACCGTGCTGCGCGTCGGAGCCACCGTGCGCCGCACGCCCGGCCCGTGGACCCCCGCGGTCCACCGGCTGCTCGGCCACTTCGAACGCGTCGGCTTCGACGGCGCCCCCCGGGCCCTGGGATTCGACGCGGACGGCCGGGAGGTCCTCCAGTACGTCGAGGGCGAGGTACCGCAGGGCGCCCGGGTGGCGGAACTGCCGGACAGCGCGGTGTTCGAGGTGGGCCGGCTGCTGCGCCGGATGCACCGCGCCGCCGACGGCTTCTCCCCCGGGCCCGCCCGCTGGGCCCACCCGCCGGCGCCGGCGGGCGCGGCGACGGTCGTGTGCCACAACGACATCGCGCCGCGCAACACCGTCTTCGTGGCCGGCCGGCCGGTCGCCTTCGTCGACTGGGACGCCGCCGGGCCCGGCACCCCGGAGTGGGACCTGGCCCAGGCCGCCTGGCAGTTCGCGCCGCTGACCGACGACGCCGGCTGCGCGGCGCTCGGCTGGCCGGCCCCGCCGGACCGCGGCCGCCGCTTCCGGCTGCTGGCCGACGGGTACGGGCTGGGGCCGGACCGCCGCCCGGGTCTGGCCGCGCTCGCCTCGACCCGGATCCGCTTCACCCTGGACCTGATCCGGCGGCAGGCGGCGGCGGGCGAACCGGCCTTCGTCCGCCTGGTGGAGTCGGGCCTGGCCGACGGCGTCGACCGCGACGCCCGCTGGGCGCTGACCCACCGCGACGAACTCGCCGCAGCCCTGCTCGACGGTGCCCCGCTCGACGGTGCCCGGCCCGCCGCGTCCGCCCCCCGTCACCCCGCCCGCTAGGAGGCACAGGATGCTCAGATTCGGCATCATCGGCGCCGGAGTGATCGGCGGGGTCCACGCCCGGACCCTCGCCCGGCTGCCCGGACGCGCCACCCTGGTGGCCGTCGCGGGCCGCAGCCCGGACCGTGCCCGTGCCCTGGCGGCCGAGCACGGCTGCGACTGGCACGCCACGGCACGGGAACTGCTGGCCCGGCCCGATCTGGACGCGGTCTGCGTCTGCGTGCCCAGCGGCCTGCACGCCGGGATCGGCGAGGCCGCCCTGCGGGCGGGCAAGCACGTCCTGGTGGAGAAACCGCTGGAGGTGAGCCTGGCCGCGGCCGACCGGCTGATCGGGACGGCCCGGTCCACCGGGCGCACCCTGGGCGTCGTCCTGCAGCACCGGTTCGACCCCGCCGCCCGGTACCTGTACGACGCGGTCCGGGCCGGGACGCTGGGCGCCCTCACCTCCGCGCACGCCGAGGTGCCGTGGTGGCGGTCGCAGGGCTACTACGACTCCGGTCGGTGGCGCGGCACGGCCCGCCTCGACGGCGGCGGCGCGGTCATGAACCAGGGCATCCACACCCTCGACCTGCTCGGCTGGGTGATGGGCGAGGCGGTCGAAGTCACCGCCCACACGGCGCTCCTGGCGCACCGCGGCCTCGACGTGGAGGACACCGCGGCGGCGGTGGTCCGGTTCGCCAACGGCGCGCTGGCCACCGTCCTGGCGACCACCGCGGCCTACCCGGGCCGCACCGCCCGGCTGGCGGTCCACGGCACCCGCGGTTCCGCCGTCCTCGACGACGACCGGATGGCCTACTTCCACGCCCGGACGGACGGCGAGAGCGCCGACCCCTACGGCGCGTACGGAGCCGGCGACCGCAGCGCCGGTCTCCCGCTGCGGTACGACGACGAGCGCGACCCCACCGGGATGCCCGCCGCACCGCACCGCGACCAGCTGGCGGACTTCTGCGACGCCGTCGAGCACGGACGTCCCCCCGCGGTGGGCGGGCAGGAGGCCCGCCGCTCACTCGCCCTGACCCTCGCCCTGTACGAATCCGCGCGCACCGGACGGACCGTGCGTCCGGACGGGACCCGCGCACCATGAAGGAGACTTCGATGCCCGGACCGGACCTCGCCGACCTGCTCTACGGCGACTACTCCGCGGCGGATCCCCGGGAGGCCCTGCGGGCGCTGGCGACGGCCGTGGCCCTGCCGGACCCGCGCAGCGGCGCGCTGCTGGTGACCGGCCACGAGCTGGTCCGGGAGCTGCTGCTGCACCCGGGGCTGACCAGCGCACCGCCGGGTGACCCGCTGGCCGGTACCGGCCTGTCGGAGCAGCAGATCGCGCTGCACCGGCCGGTCCGGGACTTCTTCGGCCGGTGGCCCGTGTTCAGCTCCGGGCCCTACCACCAGGAGGTCCGCGCCCGGATCCGTCCGGCCCTCGACCGGCGGAGCACCGCCGCCCTGGTCGCACAGCTGGAGGGCGACTGCCGGGACCTGCTCACCGGCCTGCGGGACGCGGGCGGGGAGTGCGACTGGATCGACGGGTTCTGCCGGCCCTACTCGCTGTCCGTGCTGGCCCGGCTGTTCGGCACCGGCCAGGACCGGATGGGCGACCTCGCGCGGGCGACGGACGGGCTGATGGCCTATCTGGCCAAGCCCAGGTCGTACACCGATGACGGCCTGGCGCGCGCGGCGGCCGCCTCGCTGGACCGTGCCCGGGCCGAGGTACGGGAGCACATCCTGGACCGGGCCGAGGGCGAACTCGCCCTGATCCTACGGGACATGGCCGACGATCCCCGGCTGGGGCCCGATGTCGCGGTCGCGGTGACCGCGCAGATCGTCACCGGCACCATCGAGCCGCTCGCCGCCGTCCTGACCGAGGCGGTCGTGCGGGGCGGTGAGCAGTTCGCGGCCGCCGGCCCGGCGGACGGATCCGCCGCCACGCAGGGGGAGTTCACCGACGAGGTGCTGCGGATCAGCTGTCCGTTCCGGTTCGCCCCCAGGTACGCCGTGCGGGAGATGGAGATCGCCGGCCACCGGGTCGCCGCCGGGCAGCGGGTGATGCTGATCCTCGCGTCGGCGAGCCTGGACGCCACCGTCTTCCCGGACCCGCTCGCCTGGCGCCCGGGTGCCCGTGAGGCCCGTCCGCTGGCCTTCGGCGCCGGCTCCCACTACTGCGTCGGCGCCCCTCTGGCGCGCGGCGCGACGGACGCCCTGTGCCGGGTGCTCGCGGCGGACGGCGTCCGGGTGAGCCACGACCCCGCCACCTTCGAGCGGGCC
The DNA here is from genome assembly GCF_040651175.1 of Kitasatospora sp. NPDC048540. Taxonomy (NCBI): domain Bacteria; kingdom Bacillati; phylum Actinomycetota; class Actinomycetes; order Kitasatosporales; family Streptomycetaceae; genus Kitasatospora; species Kitasatospora sp. NPDC048540. Next base: position 14,446 of record NZ_JBEZIR010000054.1, on the reverse strand, counting down.
CCGCACCTGGGCTCCGACCGCATCCTCGGGCTTCGCGTCCGCATCCACTAGGAGTCTGTCCCGTGCACCGTCCCACCCCCGCCCCACCCGACGGCGACCGCATCGCTGGGCTCTTCGACCGCGCCGCAGCCAGCTACGACCGCGTGGGCATCGACCTGTTCCCCGCCGCAGGCCGTCTGCTGGTGGCGCACGCCCGCATCGGCGCGGGCGAGCACGTCCTCGATGCCGGCTGCGGCACCGGCGCGAGCCTCTTCCCGGCCGCCCGCGCGGCCGGGCCGCCGGGCAGCGTGACGGGCATCGACGCCTCCCCGGAGATGATCGAACGCGTCCGGCAGCAGGCCGCCGAGGAGTGGCCGCACCCGCTGCGCACGTACGTCGGCGACCTCGAGGACCCGGACCCCGAGGCGCTGCGCCCGCCGCCCGGCGGCTACGACGCCGTCCTGGCGGGCATGGTGCTCTCCTTCCTGCGCCGGCCCGACCGGACCCTGCGCGGCTTCCACTCGGCGCTGCGCCCCGGCGGGCGGCTGGCGCTCTCCTGGTGGGGCCCGGAGCCGCCCGGCTGGGACGGCGTGGTCGAGGCGACCCGGCCGTTCGGCCCGGGTACGCCCGAGGAGATCGAGCGCGGCGTACCGGGACAGCGCAGACCGCCGACCCCGGAGTCGGTCCGGGAGCTCGCGCTCGCCGCGGGCTTCGCCCGCGTCGAGCTGTACCAGGAGCGCCTGGCGGCCTCCTTCCGGGACGCCGACCACTGGTGGGCGTGGATGTGGTCCACCGCCGCGCGGGCGTTCTGGGAGAGCGTCCCGCGTGACCGACTGCCGGCCGCCCGCGCGGCGGCCGAGGACGCCCTGGCGCCGCTGCGCGCCCCCGACGGCACCCTGCCGTACGTGCTCACGGCGCATTTCGCCGTCTGCCACCGCTGATCCCCCACCCTCCGAAAATCCGTTTCAATGGCACGGCCGGCGGCGCCGGGCAGGAATTCACGAATTCCCGTCCGGCACCTCCGGTCATTTCGGCATGTCATTTTCCGGAACGCCGGACAATTTCCGGAGAATGCCATTCGGGACTTGCAGATACGGCTCGACCGGATCTATGGTTTTGACATCCGGTCAGCCGGACCGGAGATGGTGAAACACCATCAATCCGCGCTTCTTCCCGCCTCCCGACCTGGTGCTGACGCGACCTTCGGCGGGCCACCGGCCCCCAGGCGGCCATTTCCGAGGAAACTACGGAAACCGCCGCAGCCGCAGCTTTATCCGGCCGGCGGGCGTGAAGAGGCCACACCCGAAAGGAAACGTCATGAACAACTTCGACGACATCGACATCACCGAGCTCTCCGACGAGGAGCTGGACGACATCGTGGGTGGCCAGTTCGCCATCGCCGCGCACTGCGTCATCTGACACAGCACCACCTGACACCGCGTCGTCCGACGACGGTTTCCGGGCCGGGCGGTGATCCCGCCCGGCCCGCAGCGGCGGAGCCGACTCCGCCGCCTGTGCGTCCCGCCGGCGGGACGCACCCGGTGCCGGCGTGTGCCGGGAGTACTTTCCCGGCACACGCCGGCGACGCACGGAGAGGGAGCGGGATCGATGACCGGTGAATCGCGCTTCCGGCCCGAGGCGCTGGAACACCACCGCAGGCGCGACGGGCTGGGGCCGGTGCTCGGCCACTCCCACGCCCCGCCCCGCCCCCGGGGCTTCGCCGAACGGCTGCGGGCCGCCCGTACCCGCATCCCCGGCCGCCCGGGCGCCGAGCGGCTGACCGTCTGCTTCCAGACCCAGGTCAGCGACTGCGGCCCGGCCGCCCTGGTGACCGTGCTGCGGCAGCACGGCGTCGAGGTCTCCCTCGACGCGGTCCGCGCCCGCGCCGACTCCGGCCGCAACGGCGCCTCCGCCCGCACCCTGCTGGAGATCGCCCGCGAGTACGGCGTCAAGGGCCGCGGCGTACGCGCCGACCTGGACGCCCTGCGCCGGCTGCGGCCCGGCGCGATCCTGTTCTGGAACTTCAACCACTTCGTCGTCCTCGCGGGCGCCGGCCAGGACCACGTCGACGTCGTCGACCCCGCGTACGGGCGGCGCCGGCTCAGCAGGGCGGCCGTCGCGGAGTCCTTCACCGGCGTGGCGCTGGAGTTCGACCCGCCGCTGGCCGGCACCGCCAAGGCCGGCCGCGGCACCGAGAGCGCCGGCCCCTGGCGCCGACTGCGCCAATTCCTGCCGGGCCGCCGGGAGCTGGGCCTGCTGATCGCGGCCTCGGTGGCCCTGATGGCCTTCGAGCTCGCCCTCCCGCTCACCGCCGGGATCCTGGTCGAGCGGGTGGTACCCGACGGCTCCGCCACCACCCTGTGGGGCGCCGGGGCACTGCTCGCCGCGGTCGCGGTCCTCTTCCTCCTGCTCCAGCTGGCCAGGTCGGTCCTGGTGGCCAAGCGGCAGGCCGTGATCGAGAAGCGGCTCACCCTGGGCATCGTCAACCACCTGGCCGACCTGCCCTACGACTTCTTCACCGTGCGCAACCCCGGTGACCTCGCGATGCGGGCCCGCGCCAGCAACGTGCTGATCCAGGTGCTGAGCGTGACCGCGGTCTCGGCCGTTCTCGACAGCCTGCTGGTCCTCGCCTACCTGGTCGCGATGGTGCTGGCGGATCCGCCGATGGCCGCCCTGGTCGCCGGTCTGGTCGCCGTCCAGGCCGGTCTGCTGGTGGTCACCTGGCGACGGCAGACCGAGCTCAGCCAGGAGGTGCTGGAACGCCAGACCAAGGCTCAGGAGGAGCTGGTCGAGATGCTGGAGAGCATCTCCTCGCTCAAGTCCAGCGGCCTGGAGGGCCTGGCCGCGGAGCGCTGGTCGCACACCCTGGTCCACGAGGTCAACAAGCGCCTCGGCGCCCGCCGCAACCTCGCCCTGTTCACCTCCCTCAGCCGCACGGTCCAGTTCGGCGCCCCGCTCGCCGTCCTGCTCGCGGGCATCCGGCTGGTGCTGACCGGCCGCGACTCGCTGGGCGAGGCACTGGGGTTCATGACCCTGACGATCGCCCTGTTCATCCCGCTGCAGGGGATGTTCGACGCCGGCTCCCAGCTCGCCGCCGTCCGGCCCACCCTCGCCCGGCTCGACGACGTGCTGCGGGCCGCCCCCGAACCCCGCGGCGCGCTGATCGGCACCGGCGTCGCCGAACCGGGCCGGATCACCGCCGAAGGGGTCTCGTTCCGCTACCCCGGCGCCCCCAGGCCCACCCTGACCGACATCCGGCTGGACATCCGGCCGGGCCAGTTCGTGGCCGTCGTCGGCCGCTCCGGATCCGGCAAGTCCACCCTCGGCATGCTGCTGGCCGGGCTGTACGTCCCCACCGGCGGCGCCATCACCGTCGACGGCATGCCCTTCGCCGAACTCGACCGGCCGACCTACCGGCGCCGGATCGGCTACGTCAACCAGAACGCCCACCTGTTCGGCGGCTCGATCCGCGACAACATCCTGCTCGGCAGCGAGGACATCGGCGAGGACGAGCTGCGGACCGCCGTCCGGCTGGCACACGTCCACCGCGAGATCACGGCCATGCCGATGGGCTACGAGACCCTGGTCGCCCCCGGCGGGCACGGGATGTCCGGCGGCCAGCGGCAGCGGATCGTGCTCGCCCGCGCCCTGGCCAAGCAGCCGAAGCTCGTCATCCTCGACGAGGCGACCAGCGCCCTCGACCCGGCGCTGGAGGAGTCGATCATGCGCGACCTGCTGGCCGCCGGGATCACCGTCGTCATCATCGCCCACCGCCTCACCGTCCTGGACGACGCCGACCAGGTCATCGTCATGCGCGACGGCCGGATCGTCGAAGCGGGCCCGCCCGCCGCCCTCAAGGAGACCGGCGAGGAGTACCTGTGCCTGACCTGACCCCCGCCCGGCCCGCTCCCGGCACCCCCGCGCCAGGCACCCCCGTACCGTTCACCTACGAGCAGGACTGGTTCCACACCAAGACCCGTACCAGCGCCTGGGCCCACAAGAACGTCCGGCACGGCTTCGAGATCCTCGGCGACCTCGACACCGACGCCCTGCTGACCGCCGTCCGCGCCTTCGTCACCCGGCACGACGCCCTGCACCTGCAACTGCCCGCCGACCCCGGCCCCCACCCCGAGCAGCGGACCCGGCCGATCGGTGCGGGAGAAGAGGTCGTCGAGGGCCAGAAGGTCGCCGCCACCTCCCCCGCACAGTTCTCCCGCTACGCCTCGGCCCTGCTCTCCCGCGACTGCATCACCCCCTGGCGGTACGGCGAACAGCGGCCGTTCACCATCCGCCTGCTGCGGTACGACGCGGGCCGGCACGCCCTGCTCGCGACCTTCCAGAACCTGGTCTTCGACGGGCGGGCGCACCACCTGTTCGCCCACCAGGTCTGGCGCGACTACGAGGCGGTCCGGCGGGGCGACCCGGTCCCCGACAGCGCCCCCTCGTTCGCGGCGGCCGCCGCCCGGCAGCGGGCCGGCACCACCCCGGCCCAGCGGGACCGGGCGCTGGCCGACTGGCGCGAACGCCTCGGGTTCCTGGCCCGCGCCCCGTGGACCCGTCCGGACGGCGCGCCCGCCAGCGAGAGCGGCACACTCCGCGCCGAACTGGACGCCCGCACCACGGCGACCCTGCGCCGCGCCTGCGCCGAGCGCCGCCTGAGCCTGCTGCAGTGGACGGTCGGCACCTTCGTCCACGCGCTGGCGTCCTGCACGGGCAGGACCGAGCTGGGCCTTTGGACGTCAATGGACTCCCGGCCCTCCCGGGACCAGGACGTGGTCGGGATGTTCGCCGCCTCCTGCCCGCTGGTCGTCACCGACGCCGCCGGCGACCCCGACGCGGTACGGGGGCAGGTCCGCGCCAAGCTGCTGAACGCGCTCAAGCACCAGCGGCTGACCGCGCAGGAGATCACGGCGCTGACCCGGGAGACCGAGGCACGGCACGGCGTCCCGGTCGGCCGCGACCTCTACCTGAACCTGCGCCGGTTCGACGGCACCTACGCGGCCCACCGGGACACCGGGCCGCTGCGGGTCACCGCCGACGCCTACGGTCTGCGCCGCCTCGCCGTCACGGACATCCATGCGCTGCACCTGCGGTGCGCCGAGTACCGCGACCGCCTGACCATCGGCCTGCGCTTCAACGGGCAGCGGGTGGGCCGGCCACTGGCCCGCACGGTCCTGCAGGACGTGCTCGCCGCCGCCGACGCGCTCGCCCTGGACCACCGGATCGCCCGCTGAGCAGGCCCGTTCCAGCCGTCCGAACCGACCGCCACCCCTTGGAGGTGCCATGCCCCACCCGCCGATCGACGCCGTCCTGGCCGCGGCGAGCGAGGTGTTCGGCCGACGGGCCGAACCGACCGACGACTTCTTCGCCCTCGGCGGCGACTCCATCACCGCGGTCGAACTCACCGTCCGCCTGGAGGAGCTGCTGGGCACCGAGGTCGACACCGAACTGATCGTCGGGCTCCCGGACTTCGCCGCCCTCGCCGCCGCGCTGGCCGCCCGCGCGCAGGCCGTCCCCGTCCCGTCGACCCCCGAACACTGAGGAACCATGCGCCCCCACCTCTGGGACCCGTGGGCCACCGCGCGGACGGCCCCCGACCGCACGGCCGTCGTCGCCGACGACGAGAGCTGCACCTTCGCCGAACTGACCACCCGCGCGGACGCCCTGGCCCGCGCCCTGCGGGCCCGGGGCGTCGCCGACGGCACGGTCCTGTCCACCGACCTCCCCACCGGCCCGCGCTTCTTCGCGCTGGCCCTCGCCGCGCTGCGGTACGGCTACGGGCTGTTCCCGATCGCCCCGCAGCTGCTCGCCCTCCCCGAAGGCCCGTCCCTGCTGGCGGAGGCGGGCGGGGCGCTGCACATCACCGCGGCGGCGCCCGGACCGGGCCGACCCGCCCTGCCCTGCCCCGTCCTCGGCGACGACGAGCTGCTCGCCGCCGCGGCCACCACGCCCGCCGGGCCCGGCCCGGCCGCGCCGCCCGCCGCCGGGCACCTGGTCCTCGCCACCTCCGGCACCACCGGCGTCCCGCAGGCCGTCGTCCGGACCCGGCCCGCCCGGCCGTACAAGGGCGTCGCGGTCACCGAGCGGTACGGCGCCGGCCCGGAGCTCGGCCCGCACCTGATGGCCAACCCCACCTACCACCTCGGCACCCTGGGGCCCGCCCTGTACGCGCTCCAGGCGGGCAGCCCGGTCGTCGTCCAGCGCACCTGGTCGACGGCCGGGTTCGTCGAACTCGCCGACCGGTACCGAGCGGACAGCGCGTTCCTCAGCCCGGACCGGCTGACCGAACTGGTCGCGGCGGGCCACGCCCCACGCCACCGCTTCCGGGTGGTCTTCCACGGCGGCGGCGCCTGCCCGCCCGCAGTGAAGCGCGCGGCCATCGACCTGTTCGGGCCGGTCCTGCACGAGTACTACGGCACCTCGAGGAGCGTCCTGACCGAGATCACCACCCCGGAGTGGCTGGACCGGCCCGGTTCGGTCGGCCGCCCGCTGCCCGGGATCCGGATCGAGGTCACCCGCGACGGCCGGGTACTGCCCCCGGGTGAGGCCGGGGAGATCGGGATCCGGCTGCGCGCCGCCGACCGGGACCCGGGCGAGCCGCCGGTGCACGCCACCGGGGACGTCGGAATGCTCGACGCCGACGGCTACCTGTTCGTCATCGGCCGGGCCGGGACCCCGGAGGAGCTCTCCGCCGCCCGGCTCGAACACGGCGTCCGGCTGCTGCCCGGGGTCACCGACGCGGCCGTCCTCGGCGGCCCGGAACCGCTCTGCTTCGTGGAACACGGCGAGCGCGGGACGTTCCCCGACCCGGTACCCGCCATCGAGGACTCGGCCCGCCACCTCGGCCTGCCCGTACCCCGGATCGTCCTGACGCCGTCCGGCTCGCTGCCCCGCACACCCAGCGGCAAGATCCGGCGTGCCGACCTGGCCGGCCTCGCAGGTACGGCCCCGGACCCGGGCCGCGGATGACCCCGGCCCAGCGGCCCGTCACCGCCTTCGACCGGCTGGTCCGCCACGCCCGGTACCGGCCCGACACGCCCGCCCTCACCTGTCTCGACGGCGACCGGGCCCGCGACCTGACCTACCGCCAACTGCACGGCCTCGCCGTCGCGTTCGGTTCCCGGCTGGCAGCGCTCGGGGTCCGCCCCGGGGACCGGATCGTCCTGGTGCTGCCCAACGACGAGTCCTTCGCCGCCGCCCTGCTGGCGGCGATCGGGCGAGGGATGCTGCCCGTACCGGCGGCCACCCCGGCGACCTCCCGGCCCGAGGCGTTCGTCCGGCGGCTGCGCGGCATCGCCTCCGACTGCCGCCCCGCGCTGGTCGTCACCACCGCGCACTGGCAGGACGCGGTCCGCGGCGCGCTCGGCGGCCTCGACGTACCCGGCGGGGTGCACCCCTGGCCGGGGCCGGCCGGGGAGGACACCGACGCCGACCCGGCGGACCACCCCGTCGGGTCCGTCTCCCCGGACGCACCCGCCTTCCTGCAGTACACCTCAGGATCGACCGGCACCCCCAAGGGCGTCGTCATCAGCCACCGCGCGCTGGGCGGCAGCTGTGCCCAGGCCGCGCGCGTCTACCGCGAGAGCCCGGACGACGTGGCGGTGACCTGGGTACCGCTCCACCACGACATGGGGCTGGTCACCGGGCTGCTGCGCCCGCTGTTCGGCGGCTACCGGTCCGTGCTGATGCCGCCCGAGGCGTTCGCCCGCCGCCCGGGCGCCTGGCTGTCGGCCGTCACCGCCCACGGCGGGACGCTGTCCAGCGCACCCGACTTCGCCTATGAGCTGTGCGCCCGCAAGGTCACCGACCGCGAGGCGGCCACCCTCGACCTGCGGACCTGGCGGGTCGCGCGCAGCGCCGGCGAGGTGGTGCGGGCCGCCACGGCCGAGCGGTTCACGGCACGGTTCGCCGCCGCCGGCTTCTCCCCCCGGAGCCTGTGCCCCTCCTACGGGATGGCGGAGGCCACCCTCACCGTCACCGCCTGCACCCCGGAGCGTCCGGCCGTCCGGCTGGCCGTGCGCACCGACGCGCTGCGCGCGGGCGAGGTGGTCCCGGCCGCGCCGGGGGCACCCGCCACCGTGCTGCTCTCCTCGGGGACGCCGCTGCCCGGCACCGAGGTACGGGTGCACCGCACCTCCGCCGGTCCCGGGGGCGGCCCGCGCATCGGGGACCTCGCCGTGCGGGGGCCACAGCTGTTCAGCGGCTACTGGCCCGCGGCGCACCGCCCGGACGGGTGGCACCCCACCGGGGACCGGGGGTTCACCCACGACGGGCACCTGTTCGTCGTGGGGCGCGGCGATGACGTCCTGGTCCACCACGGCAGGAACTTCTACCCGGCGGACGTCCTCGCGGCCTGCGAGCAGGTGCCGGGGGTGCGGCCCGGGCGCTGCGCGGTCCTCACCGTCGCGGACGCGGACCCCGACGGCCGGGTGTGCCTGGTGGCGGAGCTCGCGGACAGCCCCGGCACGCCCCCGGCCGAGCAGGTGGCCGCCCGGCTGCGGCGGCACCTGGCGAACTCCCTCGACCTGTACGTCTCCGAGGCCGTCCTGCTGCCCGCGGGCGGGCTGCCCGTGACGACCAGCGGGAAGGTGCGGGTCGCCGAGACCAGGCGGCGCCTCGAGCGGGGGACGCTCCCCCGCCTGTGAGTGACCGATCAGGAACCAACCAGCGGAACGCAGAAGGAAGAGGAACCGTGCACGCTCCGACACTCGCCCAGTGGGTCGGCGACCCCACCGGCTTCGGCACCGCTTACTGGCGCCGGCGGCCGGGCGTCTTCCGGCCGGACGGGGGCGTGCGCAGCCCCTTCACCCTCGCCGACGTCGATGCCGCGCTCGCCACCGGCTACCTGCACGAGCCGTACGTGGAGATGACCCGCGCCGAGGACCCGCTCGGCCCCGACGCCTACCTGACGCCGCGTGCGGTGTACGACGTCCCGTACGGGGGGTTCGCCGACGAGACGAAGATCCGGGCCCTGCTGGACGACGGCGCGACCCTGCTGATGCGCCGGATCGACCAGTGGCACGGCCCGACCCGTGACCTGCTCGCGCAGCTGTCCGCCGAACTCCAGCTGGCGGTCGAGGCGTTCTGCTTCGTGACCCCTCCCGGCACCCAGGGCGTGCCGCTGCACCGCGACGACGCCGACGTCCTGGTCCTCCAGCTCAACGGCAGCAAGTCCTGGGCCGTCCACGAGGGCCCGGCGGACGGCCACTGGCGGCACGGGCGGGTCGACGGCGAGCCGCCGGCCGAGGTGCTGCGGACCACCCTCCGGGCCGGTGAAGTCCTCTACATCCCGCGGGGGTTCGCGCACCAGGCGGTCGGCAACGCGGGTCTCTCGGTGCACCTGTCGCTGACCATCCGGGAGATCAACCTGGGCGACCTGTTCCGCAGCCTGCAGAAACTCTCGGCGGCGTCCATGAAGGTCGAGTCCCGTCCGCTGGACGACGATGCCGTCCTGGCCGCGGCAACCGCGCTGCTCGACCACGTCCGTACGGCCGTCGCCGGCCTGACGCCCGAGGACCTGATCCGCCACGCCCGTCGCCGGAAGCTGGCCGCCCTGCCCGCACCTCGCGCCCCGATCTCGCTCGGCGCGCTGGCGGCCGGGTACGACACCCCGGCCTGAGCACAGCCCCCGGATTGCGCCGGCCCGGGCGGGCGCGGCAGGATCGGCCGGTGTTCGAACTGATCCCCGGCACCGGGGTCGTCCTGCCCGCCGGCGCCGGCCTGCTCCGTTTCGGCCTGGAGGACCGGGCCACCGGCCGAACGCTGGCCGCGCTCGGCGACGCCCGGGCCGTCCCGATGCTGGACGCCACCTGGAGCCGTACCGCGCGGCACCACGACGTCGAACTCGCCATCGGCTCCGACGAGGTCGACTGGGACGCCCTCGAACCCACCGACCCGCTGCTGCGCAGCATCGTGCTCAGCCGCGCCCGGCCGGCCTCCTGCGGTCCCGCCGTCACCCCGGTCGTCCTCGACGGCATCGACCTCTTCGGCCACCCCGCCACCGAGGTGCTTGATGTCCTGGGCCGCGACCTGCCCGTCGGCCTGTGGCTCGGCTCCCCGCCCCGCCGCGGTTATCTGACGGTCGTCCGCCTCGCCGCCGCCCACGGCTGACCGCCAGCACGGCGCCGGGGTGTCATGCGGTCGGACTTGCGGAGGTGCTCAGGGTGCGGCGGACTGCGCTGCGGAGCCAGTGGTGGGCCCGGTCGGCCGCGTGGCGGGGGTGCCAGGCCATGCCGATGGTCACGGGCGGCAACTCCAGCGGGATGTCCAGGAGTTGCAGCCCGAGGGCGGTAGCGTCGCCGGTGAGCGGCGAGGGGGCGGCGCCGGGTGGTGCGGCGGGTACCAGGCAGACCAGGTCGCTGCGGGCGGCGAGGGCCATCGCCGCCAGGTGGCCGGGGAGGACGACGCCGACCCGCCGGCGGAGGTTCTGCTCGGCGAGGGCGGTGTCGAGCGGGCCGGTGAACCGGCCGCGGCGGCTGACCGCGACGTGCCGGGCGGTGGCCAGCCGGGCCGGGGTCAGCGGTCCCTCGGTCAGCGGGTGGCCGGGCCGGACGGCCGCGACCATGCGGAGGGTGACCAGTTCCTCGACCCTCGTCTCGGGGTCGACATGGTCGATCGAGCCGACCTCCAGGTCGATCCGGCCGTCGCGCAGGGCGGGTCCGGCCTCCAACTCCTCGGCCAGCAGCCGGAACGACACCCCGGGCGCCTCCTGCTCGGCCAGGCGCAGCAGCCCGGGGGCCAGGGCCGCGCCGACCAGGTCGGCGGCCTGGAGGGTGAAGGTGCTGCTCAGGGTGGCGGGGTCGACGCCGGTGCCGGGGCCGAGCAGGGCATGCAGGCTCCGCACCACGGCCGCGGCCTCCTCCCGCAGGGCCAGCGCGCGGGGGGTGGGGACCATGCTCTGCCCGGCCCTGACCAGCAGCGGGTCCTGGAGGGTGCGGCGCAGACGGGCGAGGGTGCGGCTCATGGCGGCGGGCGAGGTGTGCAGGCGCGCGGCGGCCAGGGTGACGCTGTGTTCGGTCAGCAGGGCGTCCAGGGCGATGGCGAGATTGGCGTCGAGGGTCGCATCCGGGCTGTTCACCAGCATTATTCCGTTCCGGTCAATGATTCCGTGCTGAAGTTCCCATTGTGGCAGCACTGGGATCCTCCGCAGGATGAGGGACGTACCGACCGGCACGACCTACGAGGTTTTCATGATCGTCATTACCGCTCCCACCGGGAACATCGGCCGCCACCTGCTCTCCCTCCTCCTGGAGTCCGCCCCCGCCGCGGGCGAGGAGCTGCGCGTGATCGTCCGCGACCCCGCCCGGCTCCCGCAGCAGGCACGCGGACGCGTCGAGGTGTTCGCCGGCTCGCACGGCGACGCCGAGGTCGTCGACGCGGCCTTCGAGGGTGCGGACGCCGTCTTCTGGCTCGCACCCCCGGACGCCTCCCTGACCCCGTACGAGGCCTACAGCGGCTTCAGCACGCCCGCCGTGAAGGCGCTCGCCGCCCACCGGGTCGGCCATGTCGTCGGCGTCTCCGCGCTCGGCCGCGGCACCGCGCTCGCCGGCCGGGCCGGCCTCGTCACCGCCTCCCTGGCCCTGGACGACCTGATCGCCGACAGCGGCGTCGCCTACCGGGCCCTGGCCAACCCGTCGTTCTTCGAGAACCTCCTGGAGGAGGCCGACTCGATCCGCGACCGGGGCGTCTTCACCGACTCCGCCGACGCCGACCGCAAGGCACCCCTCGTCGCCACCGCCGACATCGCGGCCGCGGCCGCCCGCCTGCTGCTGGACCGCTCGTGGACCGGCAGCGGCAGCGTCCCGGTCCTCGGGCCGCAGGACCTGTCCCCCAACGACCTGGCCCGCATCATGACCGAGCAGTTCGGCCGCCCCGTGCGCTACGAACGCCAGCCGCTGGAGGAGATGCACGCCACCCTGGTCGGCTACGGCCTCAACGAGGTCTTCGTCCAGGGCGTCGTCGACATGAAGCGGGCCAAGGACCAGGGCCTGGACGCCGGTGTGGCGCGCACCCTGGACACCGCCTCCCCCACCGGTTTCGAGGACTGGTGCGCCCGGACCCTCAAGCCGGCCGTCCTCTCCTGACCCTCGAACCCCTGAACCCCCTTCACCCTGGAGGCACCCCGATGCCCACCGGAACCGCCGAGCCCCCGGTCACGGCGTTCATGCTCGTCAAGACCACACCCGAGTGGCTGGCCCTGACCGTCCAGGAGCGCGTCGACGCCTTCACCACCGAGGTCCTGCCGGTGATCGAGGCCAGGACCACCGGCGTCCGCTCGCGCTTCTACGACACCGAGTTCTACTCCGCGCGCGTCACCGACGTCTGGGTGTGGGAGGCCGAGGACCACCGCGCCTACCGGCTCCTCATCGACGCGCTGCGCGAAACCCCCTTCTGGGACCGCTACTTCGAGGTCGTCGAGCTCCTCGTCGGCACCGAGAACGGCTACGCCCGCACCTACGGCCTCGAGCCCCTCGCCACCATCACCACCTGACCCACCGCTCCCCGCCCGCCTCCTAGGTGGCGGTCCGTGACAGGCGTGGCACCCTGGTTGTGGAGCCTCCGAACAAGGTCGCCGACCGGGTGACCAGCGCACTCGAAGGAGCTCGGACCATGACCAGCAACGTCGGCGGGACCAGCGCGGCGCAGACCACCGGACGGCCCTGGGCCACGGGGTGGACAGTCTTCGCCGCCGTCATGATGATCTTCGGTGGCACCATGGCGATCTTCGAGGGCATCGCCGCCATCGCCAAGGACGACCTCCTCGTCGTCACCCGCAACTACTCGTTCTCGATGAACACCACCGGCTGGGGCTGGATCCACCTCATCCTCGGTGTGGTCCTGGCACTGACCGGCCTGGCCCTGTTCAGCGGCGCGACCTGGGCCCGGGTGGTCGGCGTCGCGGTCGCCGGACTCGCGATGATCGCGAACTTCCTGTGGCTGCCGTACTACCCGTTCTGGGCCATCATCCTGATCGCCATCGACGCCTTCGTGATCTGGGCCCTGTGCGCGGGCACGACCCGTACGACCGGCTAGGCACCGCCAGCAGTCCGCCCCGGACCTCCCCGCAGGGGTCCGGGGCGCATTCGCGCGCCGGGCCGGCCGCCCGGTGCCCGCCGTCGGCGGCGACAGGTGAGGGATTGGCTCCTCGAGCGCCGGATGGGGCAGAGTGAGCGCATGACGGCGCAGACGGGCGGGCGGGAGCGGGAACAGGCGGTCACGGTACGGCGACGGCCGGTGCAGCAGCGCAGCCTGGAGCGGTACGAACGGCTGCTGGACGCCTGCGCCGGGCTGCTGGACGAGGTCGGTGCGACCGCGCTCACCACCAAGGAGGTCGCGCACCGCGCCCAGGTGCCGATCGGCACCCTCTACCAGTTCTTCTCCGGCAAGGAGAGCCTGCTCGCCGCGCTCGCGGAACGGAACCTGGACCGCTACCTCGACCGGCTGGGCCGCCGGATCGCCGCCGAGTCGCCGCCCGGCGTGGCCGGGTTCGTGGATCTCGCCGTCGAGGAGTTCGTGGCGATGAAGCGTGCCGTGCCCGGCTTCGGGCACCTCGACTTCGGCCTGGTCGACCGCTCCGCCGCCGGGCTGCACGACGACGAGCACCTGCTCAGCCCCGAGCTCGACAACAACGCGGCCGTCGCGCTGCGGATCCAGGAGATCGGCGCCGGGCTGCTCGACCCCACCGCCTTCCCGCTCGCCGTCCGGGTCGGACTGGAGTGCGCCGACGCCGTCCTCAAGCTGGCCTTCCGCACCGACCCGGCCGGCGATCCGGCGCTGATCGCGGAGTGCAAGCGGCTGCTGCGCTGCTACCTCTCCGATCCCTCCCCCGCCGCCGGGCCCGCCCGGTCCTGAGCCGGTCCCGAGCCGGGTGTGACCCAGGCCATCGCGGCGCCCGCCGACCGCTGACCGGCCGTCCGGTGCACCGTCACGCTGCGTCGACAATGTGCGCGGCCTCACAGGCGGATCCCGGTGACCGGGGCCACAAATCGCCCTCGGAAGGCGCCGGCGAGCGGCGTCCGGGCCCGTGATTCCGGGGGTCCGGGCGCCGCGTTACCTTCGGAAACACCTCGCTGAACTGGTACTTCTTCGGAAATCCTTGTGCCGCCCCCGGGGCACCCGTAGCTTCGAAACCAGTGCACAGCGCACTCCCCGGGTTCACCCCCTGGCGCACCACCCGCTCCCGTACGGGAACTGCGGCCGGTGCCCGCCCGTCCGACGGCCTCGTGCCGCGACCGGCGGAGGCGGTGACCACGGCAGCACGGTCCGCACCCTGCGTGACCGGCCGCCATGCGTAGAGACGGACCGGCCGGGCCCCCTTGCGGGGCGGGTGCGGCACGCCTTCCCCGAGGACTTCGAGAGGATTCACTTTGACTTTCCGTAACGAGACTTCCGCTGCCACCACCACCGCCACCAAGCGCAAGCGCGTTCGGATGGCCGTCATGGCGGGTGCGGTCATCGCCCTGCCGGT